>DAINBW010000001.1:0-21174 GCA_036732745.1 Spirochaetales bacterium
GGCATTTGGGGAGATAGCCTTTTTCGAACAGAATGTCATCATACCCGTATGGAGGAAGATCAGTGTCGCCGGTGAAGCCGGACGAGGATTTCCATTCCGCGGAAACGGGGGTGGGAAGGGCATAGTTATAGGCGAACTTGCCGAAAATCCCGATCCCGCCGAGGTTGATGCCGAGGCCGAGGGCTCCGTACCAGTAACTGCTGGCAAGCAGCGGCCCGTCCCAGGGAATGATCGCCTGGTCGGTCTCCGACGCGAAGGTGGTGGCCATGACGCCGAATCCAAGCTCTCCGAAGGGATCGAGGAAGGCGCGGCCGCCGAAAAGGTGGTAGGAAAGATAGAGATCGACATCGTAGTCGAGCATCTGGACGCCATCGATATTCGCCCCATAGGGAGCCAAGCTGCCGGCGCCGGTGTAGAAGGAAAGATTCGCGGCCAATCCAAGACCAAGATTGCCGAAGATGACTTCGGCGAAAGGCCCGTAGAAAATGCCCTCGCCCTTGGCAAAGCGCGCCTGGATATCGGAGGCGGAGAGCTGGGAATCCATATGAAGGGCGCCGGAAACGCCGAGGGTGATCTGGGCGAAGGCCCCGGTACCGATGACCGCGACCAGCAAAAACACGGCAAAGAATTTCTTCACGTCAAGTTCCTCCTTGTGAAGTTCCGATCCTTACGTCCTAACTATACCGCGCGGACGGGAAAAAGCAAATGTCCCCGCGATGGGACCGGCCGAGGAATGGAAATGCGAGGCCGAATGGCATTATACTTCTTACGTCGCTTCGCCGCCCGACCGCGGCGGGAAGCGCCCCTGTCCGATTAAAGGAGACGTCATGAAAAAGCTGTTGGTCGTATTCTTCGCGCTTGTCGCCGTGCTGGGAGCGACAGCCCAAACCAAGTTCCCCTTGCGCGTCAACTGCAACCTGAGCGACGCGGACCTCTACATCAACGACAAGCTCTATACCAAAACGACGCCGAATCTCGTGATACAGCTGCCCCCGGCCACCTATTCCATCAAGGTCGCGAGGCAGGGCTATCTGGAATACAAGGCGAACGTGACGGTCCCCGCCGGCGGCACGACGCTCAGCGTCACCCTCCAGCCAATCGGCGGCGCCACAGCCCCCGCCGTCATCCCCGCGCCGAGCCTCCTGGCGACGATCCCGCTCAACGTGCTCTCGAACGTCGCCGGCGCCGAGGTCTACCTGAGCGGCAGGCTTGTCGGCAACACCCCGCTCAGCACGATGGTCGTCGCCGCGACCTATGACATCGTCGTAAAGGCGCCCGGCTACCTCGATTTCTCGCAAAGGCTGCAGGTACGGAGCGCCACCCAGGTCAACGCCACCCTCACGCCCCAAATCATGCAGTTCGGCCTGTCGGTCAACGCGAACGTGGCCGGCGCCGACGTCTTCATCAACGGCAATCCCGCCGGCAAGACGCCCTTCAACGCCCAGGTGCCCTTCGGCTCCTACACCATCCTCGTCCGGGCCGCCGGCTACGCCGACTTCAGCCAGAACGTCCTCGTCAACGGGCCGGTCCAGGTCAACGCCATCCTCCAGCCCCTCATGGCCGGCTGGCAGCTTTCCCTCCCCGACGCAGCCGTCAACAAGGACCTGAAGGGCGGCCACTGGAGCCAGATCCAGATCTACATCGACGGCGCCCTCCAGAAGGGCTCGACGGGCCAGGTGATGCCCGGCCGCCGCCTTGTCAGGATCGTTTCCGGCGCCCTCCAGGCGGAGACCCTCATCGATTTCCAGGCGGGACGCTCCTATGCCATCGAGCCCGCCTTCGGGGTGATGGTCAAGTAAGCGCGCAATAGGCGAATTCGCAGCCCGAAGGCCCCGTCGAGGGGCCTTCGTTTTTTGATCGAGCCTTCGCTCTTTTCTGTACAAAACGCCGCGGAGCAACTATACTCGGCTCGGGCAACCGTCCCTGCATCCAAGATGAAAAAGGTCAGTACGCATGGTTGATCTAAGCGAATACGAGCAACTCGCCCTCGATACCGGGGCGTACCGCGATATCGAACTCGAGATCCTCAAGGAAACCTTCCAATCCTGGAAAGCGCGGCCGGGCGACCCCTTCACGATCCTGGAGCTCCGCGACGGCAGGCTGTTGGCCGGCTTCGCCGTCTTCACCCGGGCCTTGAACACCGACTTCACCTTCGACATCGTCGCGATCTGCGTGGATCGGATCTACCACGGGAAGGGCGTCGGGGAGCGGCTCGTCGAGATGATCGAGGAAGAGGCCCGGCGCATCGCCGGGTCGGCCATCGTCAGGATAGAGACCTCGCTCCGCAAGGAGGAAGCGGCCGATTCGGGCCTCTTCGCCTCCTGCGGCTACGCCCTGATCGGGCATATCGTCGATTTCTACGGCGAAGGCAACGACTACTTCATGTACGCGCGCTACCTGGGCGCGGAAAAGGCCGAGCCGCCCGCGGACTCGCCTGACGCGGCCGCGGCCGCGGCGGCCTCGCCGAGTCCGGTCCCGGCCACGGAAGGAGAGAACCGATGATCATCGCTTCGATCGAGGCCGGCGGCACGAAATTCGTCTGCGGACTCCTCAAGGCTGACTGCACCGACTTCTCCGCGCCGACGATCCTCGCCAAGACGAGCATCCCCACGACCACGCCGGCCGAGACCCTCGCCGCCGTCGCCGCCTTCTTCGCCGCGGAAAGCCGCGGGCGCGGAAGCATCGACATCGCCGGCGTCGGCTGCTTCGGCCCCGTGGACCTGCATCCCGCCAGCCCCGGATGGGGCCGCATAACCTCCACGCCCAAGCCCGGCTGGAGCGGGGCGGACGTGGCGGGCACCTTGCGCGACGCGCTCGGCGTGCCCCTGGCCTTCGACACCGACGTCAACGCCGCCGCCTACGGCGAGTTCCTGTGGGGCGCCGCCCGCGGCCTCAAGAATTTCGTCTACCTCACCGTCGGCACCGGCATCGGGGGGGGCGTCTTCTCCGGCGGCGACCTCGTGCACGGCCTTTCCCACCCCGAACTCGGCCATATCAAGCTAGCCAGGCTGTCCGAGGACCGGTATGAGGGCGGCTGCCCCTACCACAAGGACTGCCTGGAGGGCCTGGCCTCCGGTCCGGCGATCGAACAACGCTGGGGTCGCCCCGGCAGGGACCTTCCGGACGGGCATCCCGCCTGGGAACTTGAGGCCCGGTACCTCGCCCGGGCCGCCGCCGCCTACGCCCTCGTCGTCTCGCCCGAGCGCATTCTCCTCGGCGGGGGCGTCGGCATGCGCCCCGGCCTGGCCGAGCGGGTCTCCGTCCTCGTCGGGGAGGAACTCGCCGGCTACCTGCCGCCCCTCACCGACCCGGAACGGCTCGCCGGCTTTGTCCGAAGGCCGGCCCTCGGCGCCGACGCCGGGCTCATCGGCGCCGCCGCGCTGGCCTTGCGGCTCCGCGACGAGTGAGAGCGGCGCTCCCGCCGCGATTGGTACTGTACTTTTCAAGCGTATACGCCGAAAATTAAGAGAAGTCGATTACGGCCAAGGATGGGCAACCGTGGACTCTTTCGCGCTAACCGACGCCACCATCGTCACACCCCGCAGGATCCGCGCGGCGGCCAGCCTCCTCATTGAAGGAGGCAGCGTCGCGGGATTCGGGCGAAGCGCGCCCCGGGCGGCCGCCATCGGCAATGGTTCCTTCGTATATCCCGCCCTCGTGAACGCGCACGACCACCTCCGGGGCAACTACCTCCCCCGCGTCGGGCCCAAGGGCGACGCCTTCTACGTCAACTGGGCTCCGTGGGACAACGACCTCAAGACCTCGAAGACCTACGAGGAACGCGCCAACCTCAGCATCGAACAGATGTATTTCCTCGGCGCCTACAAGAACCTCTTCTCCGGCGTCGCCACGGTCAACGACCACTTCCCCCACGAATTCAACGAACCCTATATCGACCGCCTGCCCATCCGCGTGATCCGGGAATACTGCCTGGCGCACGAATGCTCGTCCTACGACCTCAAGTGGGGCGACGGCATCGAGGTGGAGCACGCCCGGGCCGTCGAGCGCGACTGGCCCTTCATCACCCACCTGGAGGAAGGTTTCGATCCCGAGTCGCAGGACGGCGTCGGCGTCCTCGAGCGGGCCCGCGGCCTTTCGGACCGCGATCTCCTCATCCACTGCATCGGCTTCTCCGACGAGGACATCCGGAAGATCAAGAAGGCGGACGCGAACGTGGCCTGGTGCCCCGCCTCCAACGTCTTCATGTTCAACGTGACCTGCAAGATCCGCAAGCTCCTCAGGGCCGGCGTCAACGTGGCCCTCGGCACGGACTCGACCCATACGGGCTCGGTAAATCTCCTCGCCGAGATGAAATACGCCCGCAGCCTCTACCGCGAGCTCTACGGCGAGGAACTCCCCGCCAAGACCCTCGTGGACATGGTGACGTCCAACGCCGCCCGCGGCCTCAGGATGAGCGGCAAGGTCGGCGCCCTGGAGCCCGGCCAGCTCGCCGACGTCGCGGTCTTCAAGGCGCGCGCGGACGAGCCCTACGAAAGCCTCTGCCACGCGGAGATGGGCGACCTCGAGCTCCTCCTCGTCGCGGGCGAGCCGGTCTACGGCGACGAGGCGCGCTTCGGCGAGCTCTTCGCCGAAAAGCTCCTCGCCGACGGCGGCCGCCACTTTGGCCGGGTCCAGGTCGGCGGGCGCCGCATGTTCGTCAAGGGAGACCCGGCGGGCCTCTATCGCAGGGTCAGGGAGGCGATCGGCTTCGCCAAGAAGCTCGATTACCTGCCCTTCGAAGTCCAAGGCTAGGAGCGCGGAGGATGCCCAAGGTAGGACTCTACCGTGCCAACTCGGTGATCTACTTCCAGGGGGACGTGTCGGACAAGATCTTCGTCCTCCAGCAAGGCAAGGTCAGCCTCAATTACACGGACATCGAGAACGGCAAGGACGTGCACGAGATCATCCAGACCGGCGAGTTTTTCGGCGTGAAGAGCGCCCTCGGCAAGTATCCCCGGGAGGAAAACGCCCTTGTCCTCGCCGACGCCCAGGTGCTGGTCTTCTCCGTGCCCGAATTCGAGGTCTTCGCCCAGGCGAACACCCGCATCATCATGAAGATGCTCAAGGTCTTCTCGAACCAGCTCCGGCGCGTCCACAAGCAGGTCGAAAACCTCCTCGAAAAGGGCGAGGCCGAGAGTCCCGAGATTGGACTCTTCAAGGCGGGTGAGTATTATCTCAAAACCCGCCAATACAACTCGGCAAAATACGTCTTCAGCCGCTACCTGACCTACTACCCCGCCGGCCGCCTGGCCGAACAGGCGAGCCGCTACCTCGAAATGGCCGAAAACGGCGCCCTCAAGTACGGCGACGGCAAGGGCCCCGCGCCGCTCATGGTCGCGGCGACCCGTGGCGGGCCGGCAGGCGCCAGGCCGGCGGCGGCCTCGGACGACGAGGATGGGGCTCCGGCCCCCGCGACGAGGGCCCAGGCGCCCGCGCGCGACCCCGGCGAGGGCCTCGACGGCGCCGCGAAGGACTATTACGACGCCGTGAGCCTCTTCAGCCAGGAAAAGTACAAGGATGCCCTCGTGGGCTTCAAGCGCATCGCCGAGGCGAACGGCGACCCCGAATACGTCCAGAAGTCGATCTACGACATGGGCAGGTGCCTCTTCATGCTCCAGCAGTACGACACCACCATCCGCCACTTCACCCAGCTCGTCCAGTCCTACCCGAAGCACCCCGACCTCATCGACACCCTCTTCTGGCTCGGCCAGGCCTGGGAAAAGAAGGGAGAAAAGGAAAGGGCGGCGGGCTTCTACAAGAAGATCCTCGCGATGGAGGCGGACGAAGACGCCTCGGTGCGGCTCAAGGCCAAGAAGGCCCTGCGCTCCCTCGAGGAGGCGAGCCGTGGCTGACCTCTCCAGCTTCACCCGCTTTGCCCGGACCTACCAGCCCGGGGAGATCATTTTCTCGGAATACGAGCCCGGCGACAGCTTCTACCTCATCCAGGCCGGCCGCGTGAAGATCTCCAAGATCGTCGGCGACATCGAAAAGACCATCGACATCCTCCAGCCGCCGGAGATTTTCGGCGAAATGGCCATCCTCGAGGGCGCGCCGCGCTCCGCGACCGCCATGGCCGCCGACACCGTCAAGGTCCTGGAGTTCAACCGCGCCAACTTCGAAGTCCTCATGATGGGCAATCCGCAGATCGCCCTCCGCCTCCTCAAGCTCTTCACGAAGCGCATCTGGGACCAGAAGCGCCGCTTCATGATCCTCACCCTCGAAGAGCCGCAGGCCAAGGTCGCGGACGTCTTCCTCATGCTCGCCGAGACCGGCACCGCGATCGGCACGGGCGAGCAGGAAGGCGAAAAGCGCGAGTTCAAGGTCACGATGGAGGACGTCGCGCACTGGGCGGGCATGTCGAGCCAGGAGGTCCAGACCATCCTCGGCCACTTCGCCAACCAGCGCCGCGTGGAGCTCTTCCCCGACAAGATCGTGGTGCGGAACATCAGCGACTTCAGCCGCTTCGTCAACTCGCGAAGGAAGAAGTAGGCGCCCCCCCCGCGGCCGGCCGACGGCGACCGCTTAGGCGCACTCCCCGGAGCGCTCTCCGGAACACTCCCCGGAGCGCGGAACTAAAAGACAGCCTCGAGGCTGTCTTTTTTTGTCGCCCGCGGCAGTCATTCCCGCAGGGCTTCCCGCAGGGCTTCCCGCAGGGCTTCCCGCCGGGCTTCCCGCGGGACATCCCGCCGGCGCCATCAGGCTCAGCGCGCCAGGGCGAGGCGAATCGGCTCCGCGGGGTCGAGCACGAGGACGAGGCTGCCGTCGCCGAGGGCGGCGACGCCGGCCACGCCGGGGGAATCGGCGAAGCGGCGGTCGATGGGGCGGACGGCGGCGGACAGCGCCTCGCCCACCTCGTCGAGGACGAGGCCGGCCTCCACCCCGCCGGACTCGACGACGGCGATGATGCGCTGGGCCTTCACCGCGCGCTCGCCGTAGAGGATGCCGAGGTCGATGGACGGCAGCACCTTGCCGAGCACCGGCACGTTGCGGTAGGGGGAAGGCGCGAGGCCGTCGTCGTCGAAGGCCACGCAGGAGCGCACGGCCTCGAAGGGCACGAGGAGGGAGGTCTCCCCGGCGCGGGCGGTGAAGCCCTCGACGAGGGACAGCGCCAGGGGCAGGCGGATCTCGGCCGCGAAGCCGCGGCCGGGCTTCGTTTCCAGGTGAACCGAGCCGCGGAAGGCCCGCACGTTCCGTTCCACGGCGTCGAGGCCGACGCCGCGGCCGGACCATTTCGTGACGCTGCCGGAGAGCGAGAAGCCCGGCCTGAAGAGCAGGGCGAGGAGGCCTTCCTCGTCGAGCCCGTCCACGTCGACGCCCAGGTCCTCGAGGCCCGCCTCTTTGGCGCGGCGGCGGATGGCCTCGGGCTCCACGCCGCGGCCGTCGTCCTCCACGCGGACGACGAGGGCGCCCGACTCGCGGCGCGCCTTCAGGGCCACGACGCCTTCGCGGCGCTTGCCGGCGGCCAGCCTGGCTTCCGGCTTTTCGACGCCGTGGTCGGCGGCGTTCCGCACCATGTGGAGGAGGGGCTCGGCCAAGCGGTCGGCCAGCGCCTTGTCGATCTCCGTATCGGCGCCGACGAGTTCGAAGCGCAGGGCCTTGCCGCTCTCCCGGGCGATGTCCGCGACGGCGCGGCGATAGCGCTCGGCGACCTCGCCGAAGGGCACCGTCCGCGTCTCGAGGATGTTGCGGTAGAGCTGGGAGGCGTGCGAGTGCAGGACCTGGACGCGGTCGAGGAGGCGGCTGTCGCCGAGCTCCCGGAGTTCGCGGCCGAGCTCGGAAATCGACTGCGCGAGTTCGGAGGCCCCGGCGAGGATGAGCTCGAGCTTTTGGTTGGCGACGCGGGCATAGCCGCCGTCGAAGGCGCGGCCGCGATGCTCGCCCTGCGGCGCCTCGCGGCCCGCGGCGGCGGGCGAGCGTTCGGTCGCCGGCTCGGCGCTCGGCGCGGCGCCCTCGGCCGGACGCTCGGCCGACAGGGCCGCCAGGACCGGCGGAGCCGGCTCCATGGAGTCCTCCCGGTCGGCGCCGCGGGTCGAAGCCTCCCCAAGCGCGGTGGCTTCGGAAGGCAGGGCCATGGCCGCGTCCAAGGCGTCAAGCACCGCGATCTCCCCGGGACCGAGGCCGCCCTCCTCCGTCTCGTCGGCGCCGATGGCGGGCCGGGAGCCCTCGATGAGGCGCGCCACGGCGTCGCGGCAGGAAAGCAGGGCGCCGGCGCAGGCGCTCGTGTAGCAGGCGGCGCCGGAGCGCATCCGCCCGAGCCGGCTCTCCCAGGCGTGGGCGAAGGACTCGAGCCGCGCCAGGCCGACGATGCTCGCGGAACCCTTCAGCGTATGGACGAGGCGGAACAGCGCGTCGAGCGCCTCGCGGCTTCCGTTTCCGAGCTCGCGGATCTGCTCCTCGAGCCCATCGATGATCTCCGCGGATTCCGCGGCGAAGGCCGCGAGTATCTCGTCGCTCATTCGCTCACCTCGACGCGGTCGCGGCCGCCGGCCTTGGCGCGGTACAGGGCTTCGTCCGCGCGATGGAGGATGTCGTCGGGGCCGTCGCCGGCCCGGTAAAAGGCCACCCCGGCGCTGGCGGTGATCGTGACGCACTGTCCGCCGAAGCAAACCTCCCGCTCGGACACGGAGCGCCTGATCCGATCCGCCAGGAGCCGCGCGTCATCCGGCCCGGTCTCGGGCAAGAGGACGCAGAATTCCTCGCCGCCGTAGCGCGCGACGATGTCGGAGCTCCGGACCGCGTCGTTCCAGGCCGCCGCGGCGCGGCGCAGGGCCTCGTCCCCGAAGAGGTGGCCGAAGCGGTCGTTCACGGACTTGAAGTGGTCAAGATCGAGCATGACGAGGCCCAGGCTGCGATCATAGCGCTTGCAGCGGTCCAGCTCCTCGAGGAGGCGCCGGTCGAAGAAGCGGCGGTTGAAGGCCGATGTGAGGACATCCTTCATCGCGAGCTCCGAAAGGAGCCGCTCGCGCTTGACCGCCTCGGTGACGTCTTCCACGAGGATATAAGCGTAGACGATCTTGCCGTTTTCCCGGATCGGCCCCATCGTGCAGTGCTGCTCCATGAAGTCGCTCTTGGAGCCCGCCGCCGGCGAGCTGGGCAGGGGAATGAGGTGGCCGTGGACCCGCTGGGAAAAATACGCGAAATTGCCGAAGGAAAAAACGCTGCGGAAGTTGCGCTGGAACACCGGGCCGTTGAGCTCGGGATAGAGCTCGATGAGACTACGGCCCCGCACCTCGGGAGAATGGAGGCCGGAAGCGTTCTCGAGCCAGCGGTTCCAGTGCACGATCCGACACTCCTGATCGACCACAAGTACGCCGAGGGTGATCGTGTCGATGATCTGGGAAAGGTCCAGTTCGCTCACGTAATCCTCGTGATCATGTCGTCGACCGCGCGCTTGAGCCAAACGGCGGAATCGTCGCCGGTCACGAGGAAAAGGAGCCCCTTGACGTTCTGGCGTTCGAACTGGAAAAGGGTCTTGAACACGAGGGCCAGGCAACCGTTCGCCTGAAGGTGGCGATGGATGAGTTCCCGGTCCACCGGACCCGCGATATAGCGCGGAGGCTGGTAGGACACGACGTCCTTGAGGATCTCGGCCACCTTGCCGACGCAGGCGCCGATGATGATGTTGCCGATCTCGACGAGGATGTCGCGCTCCAGCGAATCGTGGTACTCGGTGCGCAGCTCGGGCTCCGAGTCCTCGTTGAAGAGCTCCACGAGCTTGCGGCTCTCGTTCTCGGGGAGGATCAGGAAACTCGTGCCGCTGAACCGTCCGAAAAAGAACTGCTCGACCATGCTGTAGGCGGCAGGATCCTCGATCTCGCCACGGACGTAGTCCGCGATGCTGCCGCTTTCGACGACGCTGATCTTCGGCACGTGGAGGATCACGTGCATGTCGATCACCTCGGACAGCGCCGCGGCGGCCTGGCCGAAGCCGATGTTCATCGTCTCCTGCAGGGCGTCGAGCTCGAGCGGGGAAAAATCCAGGCACTCGCTCACGCGGGCGCCCCCTCCCCCAGGCAGCGCCCGAGGACGGAGAGGATCTCGCCCTTGTCCGCCGGCTTGCGCACCACGGCGGTCGCGCCCAGTTCCTTGACCGACTCGACGGTCCGCGATTGGATGTCCGCCGTGACGATCACGACCGGCAGCGTCGGACGGTCGGCGCGAAGCTCGCGAAGCGTCTCGACGCCACCCTTGCCGGGCATGGTCAGATCGAGGAAAATCAGGTCCGGCTCGAGGCCGGAAGCTATGAGCTCGAGTGCCGCCTCGCCGCTCGAGGCCTCGGCGATGGAGAGGCCCGTATCCTTGACAATGCCTTTCAATGAAAGGCGCGCGACGAGCGAATCATCGACGATGAGGACATTTCCGTTCATGCCTTCAGTATAGTCGGGCCCGCCGCGGGGAGCAATACAGCCCGCGCCTCCCCTTGACCCTCCCCCGCCCCATCCGCTATAGTCCTTTCCCGTGCCGAGATAGCTCATTTGGCAGAGCGGCGCACTCGTAATGCGCAGGTGTCGGGTTCGATTCCCGATCTCGGCTTTGTATGAACAGCCCGTCCGCAAGGACGGGTTTGTCTTTTTAGGCCGAGATCGGGAATCGAAGGGAAGTCGCTCCATCGATCTTGCGATTCGATGAGCAAGATCGATGGTCGAGGCGCCATGGAAGCGCGCGAGCCGGCGAGCGCGCGATGGCGCCGAGAGCGACTTCCCCGGCCCGGAAGCCGAGGACAGGAGGTCCGAGGCCGGAGGGCGATCCCGATCTCGGCTTCGTATGAACAGCCCGTCCGCAAGGACGGGTTTGTCTTTTTAGGCCGAGAGCGACTTCCCCGGCCCGAAAGCCGAGGACAGGAGGCCCGAGGACGGAAGCCGATTCCCGCTCCCTTACCGGGCACCCGGCGCGGGCAGGGTCGGAGCCGGGGAGGCCTCGTCGGCGACGGCGGCCGTCTTGAAGAAAGCGATGGACTTCTTGAGGTGGTCCGCCTGGTCGGCGATGCCGTGCGTGATGCCGGCGATCTCCTCAGCCGAGGCGGCGTTGGCCTGGATGACGTCGTCGAGCTGGGTGATCGCCCGCATGATCTGTTCGGTGCCGGTGCTCTGCTCGCCGGCGGCCGTGCTTATCTCCTGTACGAGCTCGGCCGTCCGCTTGATGTCGGGGGCGATCAGGGTCAGGGTTTTGCCCGCGTTCTCCGCGATGCCCATCGAACGGGAAGACAGCTCGGAGATTTCCGTCGCGGCCTTCTGGCTGCGCTCGGCGAGCTTGCGCACCTCGCTCGCGACCACCGCGAAGCCCTTGCCGGCCTCGCCGGCGCGGGCGGCCTCGATCGCCGCGTTGAGGGCCAGGAGGTTCGTGTTCCTGGCGATCTCCTCGATGATGAGGATGCGGCTCGAAATTTCCTTCATGGCGGTCACGGTCTGCATGACGGAGGCCGAGCCGGATTCGGTGTCGTTCGCCGCCTTGATGGCTATCTTCTCGGTGCCGAGGGCGTTGTCGGCGATCTGCCGGATCGATCCGCTCATTTGCTCGATGGAGGCGGAAACCTCCTCGGCGGCGGAGGCCTGTTCCGTCGCGCCCTGGGCCATCTGGTCGGAAGATTCCTGGAGCTCGCCGGAGCTCGTGGAAAGGTTGGCGGCCGCGGCCTTCACGTTGCCGATGACCTCGATGTTGCGCCGGATCATCTCCTGGAAGGCAGCGCTGAAATCGCCGAACTCATCCCCGCGGGCGAGAAGACGCCTGTCGATGATGACGGCGAGGTCGCCCTCCGCCAGCTCATGGGCGACCGCGGTCAATCCGCGAAGCGGCCGCACGACGAGCCGGGACAGCATGACGCCGATGAGCGCCACGAGAATGAGGTCGGCCGCCACGGTCATGCCCGCGGTCTGGGCCAATTGCCCGGCGAGGGTCCGTTCCAGCGCGGCGAGACTGTACCAGAGGATGCCCGTCGCGAGGGGCTTCCCCTCCCAGGAAACCTCGAACTCCTTCTTGAGGAGGCCGGGAGGCAGGGCGGTTTCATCCGCCACCATTTCGGGCTTGCCGGCCTTCCTCAGCACGCCGGCGAACACCGCGTCGTCCCCGGCCATCTTGACGGTGATGGCGAGGATGGACTCCTCGGCGAGCTCCGTCGCCAGCACGCCCTCGGCCTGGGGCTTGCTGAAATTCCACAACGGCGTGCCCAGGTTGGCTCCAAGCCTGAGGGCGGCGGCCTCGATACCCTCCTTGACCATCTTCCGGTAGAGAGCGTCCGTATTGACGTACTGGATGAACCCGATGGCCACGAGAATAAGCGTAACGACGATGACAAGGAGGAAGATGAACCTGGCGCTCAGGCTCGTTCCCCGCCGCTTGCCCGCAGTCTTCATGCGTGCCTCCCGGAATGGCTACTTGATGAGGGTTTCGGAGGGGACCTTGCCTTTGCCGAAGTATTTCTCGAGTATGGCGAGCGCGGTGCCGTCCCTCGCGATCACGGCCCATCCCGCGGCGAAATCCTTGGAAAGCTTCTCGCCGCCCGGGGCCTTGGTGTTGAAGTAGGGACCGCCCGCGACGACCATATAGGGTTTTTTGGCCATGACGATGTTCGTCTCGCCGGGGAACAGCCGCTGGGCGATGACGACGCCGGAAAGATCCACGGAGAAGACGATGTCGACGCGGCCCGCCGCCAGTTTCTTGAAAGCGTCCTCGATGTTGTCATTCTCGTCCGCAAGGACGCCGGCGTCGAGAATGGGCTTCATCACGCCCGAGGCGCCGCCGCCGGTCATCCGCGTCGTGCCCATTCGCTTTCCCTTGAGGTCGGCCAGGCTCGTCCAGGCAACCTCGCCCTTCGCCTTGTTGTAGAAAAAGGTCATGAGCGTGTTGATGTTCCTGACCTGCACGATCTCGGGATTCTTGGAATAGTCCCCGCTGAACAGGGAGACGGCATAGCGGGCCGCGGTGAACTCCACGGTGGCGCGCGCGGGTGGCAGGAAATCGGGAACGACCTTGTAGCCGGCGGCCTTGAGCGCGGCTTGCAGGAGTTCGATGCTCAAGCCGCCGCCGGGCAGGGAGGCGGAAAGATAGGGTGGATACTCGATCGCGGCCACCTTGACCTCCGCCTGCGCGAAGGCCCCTTCGGCAATCGCGGAGAGAACGACAAGAGCGATCCATAGTCTCTTCATCCAATCCTCCCATGGGGCATGAGATCGTGGATCCTGCCACGGAGGCTACCGGGGGGAGCGACAAGGGGCGGCCGGACAGCGGGGGAGGCAGGCCATACCATAATGCTAACGGCGGCCACCCCTCCTGTCCAGAAACGGGGATAACCGGGCAGGGCCGGATCAGTCCCGCGCGAGCGCGACGAGGGCCTTGATCTCCCCGCCCGCCGCGAGTTCGAGCTCCACGACCCAGGCCCGTCCCGCTTGGTATTTTTCGCGGCGCGCGGCAAGCTCGATGGCGCGTCGGCCCGGCTGGAGGATTTCGCCCTTGACCGCCAACTCGGTCGCCCGGAAGGAGACGCGGACGAGCTTTCCCGGCTTGGGCGCGGGCGCCGCGCGGATCGTCGCGTCGAGGGCATACAAGGCCACCTTGCCGAAACGGCCAAGCTCCCTTGTCCCCTCCGCCGCGAAGCCGAAGCTCCCTTCGCTTGAGAGGCGAAAACCCTTGGCGTCCAGAACGAAATCCGACGGCGCGAAGCTGCGCAGCGCTTCGGGCATGCCGCCCATCCGCTCGAGATAGAGAGCGTTCGGCGCCTGCCCCGCGGCCGCCTCGGCGGCGAAAAGTACGGTGATCCGCCGTTCGGTCCGGTCGGCTTGCGCCGCGGCGAGCGCTCCGAGTAGGCAGAGCCCGAAGGCCAGCGCGGTTCGACACTTTCCATGCGTCAAAGGATCCTCCCGGCGCGAATCCGCGCCATTACGAAGATATCCCTTCGGCCCCCGCAATGCAGGTTTTGGCGCAAAAACAGCCTTCGACCCCTTGATTTTTTCGAAACCGATGGCTATATTCACTCCACGTTCGCCCCCCGGGGCTTTCGTACATGGGGAATTAGCTCAGTTGGTAGAGCGATTGGTTCGCAATCAATAGGTCACCGGTTCGAATCCGGTATTCTCCACGATAATCACGGCCATCCTTCACCGGATGGCCGTTTTATTTTGCCTCCACGCCGAGAATACCGGATTCGAAGCGGAGGCGCGCCGAGCGGAGCGAGGGAAGGACGCCAGGGATGGCGCCCGCCAGCGCCGGAGCCGGCCCGAAGAGGCGAGGCAGGAGGCGAGGAGCGAAACGGCGGCGGCCGAATCAGGTCGCGAAGCCGTTCGGCATGTGGGTCGTTTCCGGGCCGCAACCGAGGCGCGCTATGTCCGCCTTCCGCGCGGGGCAAAGGGCCTCGAGCCGTTCGCGCGAGCCGCCTTCGAAGGAATCGCCGGTGAAGCCGGGCGCCATGGTGCAGCCATACAGCGCGAAACGGCCTCCGGGCAGGAGCTCGCCCGCCTGCCAAACGCCGGCCGGCACGACGAACTGCGCAAGCTGTCCGGCAAAGGGATCGCCGCCCATGACCACCTCCTCGCTCGAGCCGTCGGGATGGATCAGGATCAGGCGCAGCGGGTCGCCGGAATAGAAGTGCCAGACCTCGTCGGCCGCCAGCCGGTGGAAAAGCGAGACGCTCCGCGGCTCCTCGCAATAGAGCCCCACCATCGCCGTGCCGTGGGGTTTCCCGTCGGGGAATTCCCCGCGCGAGCGGTACGTGCCCGCGAACAGGGTGCCTTCCACCGGCAGCGGCCGGAGCCCGTAGAGTTCGATCAGCGCGCGCACCTCGTCGAGCATCAGTCGCCGCCTTCGAAGGAGAGGCCGGCCCAGGCCGCGTCGAGGAGGCCCTGGGCGCGCTCGCCGGCCTGCCGGAACTCCGCCGCGGCGGGACCGGTGGGATCGCGGCACAGCGCGGCGAAGGCCTCCACCATCGCGACGACCTGGGGCCGCGGGGCTGGAGTCGCGATCCGCTCGAAACCGGCCGGACCCACGAGTCCGACGCGTTGCGCGAACCCGACTTCGAAGCCGGGCGAGGCGGGGCGGAAGCCCGTCGCCCAGTCGAGCACGAAATCGTCCAGGTGGACCGCTCCCCGCTCCCCGAGGAGGCAGAGGTCCATCACGCAGGCGCCGACGTCGTAGCCGACGTTCCAGGCGGAGATCGAACCGTCGGAGAGGCGCAGCGTCCCGGCGCCGCGGACGACGGCGCCCGTCCCGGGATCGCGCCGGGCGAAGCCGGAGGCGCCGAGGAGCCTCGCGCCGGGCGGGGCGAATTCGGCGACGGCGCGCATGGAGTACCAAGCCATGTCGCCTATCGCGCCGGTCGGTTCCTTGGCCGGGTCGTAGCGGATGTTGGACCGGTCCGGCGAGGGGAAAAAGAAGCGCGTGTCGATCGCCCTGATCCGGCCTATCCTCCCGGCGAGCTCTCGCTTCAGGAGGGTCGTCCGCGGATGGTGGACAAAATGGGTCGCGTCCATGAAGGCCACGCGGGCCTCGCCGCAGGCGTCGGCGATCCTCCGGAGCGAGGCCAGGTCGGCGAAGGGCTTTTCCGCGAGGACGTGCTTTCCCTTCCGGGCGGCCGCGACGCAGATCTCCTCCCGCGCGGCGGTGGGCGTCGCGACATAGACGGCGTCGACGCTTCCCGAAGCGAGCATGGCCTCCCAGGAGTCGAAGGCGCGGGCGTCCCCGTGCCGCGAGGCGAGCTCCTCGGCGCCCGGCCGCCGGCGGCTCGCGACGCCAGCGAGGGTCGCGCCCTCGGCCTCGTCCATGGCGCCCGCGACGACCTCCGCTATGTAGCCGGCGCCGACGATGCCGAACCTAATTCCGCCGCCCATCGCGTTCCTCCCTGTTGGCGCGGCTTTCCCGGCTTTCTTGGCGCTCCGGCGAGGTCGGCGCGGTCGGCGCGGCCGGCGGCGGATCGACCGTTACGAGGATCTTACCCTCGGCGCCGCCGGACTCCAGCAGCGCGTGAGCCTCGGCGGCGGCCTCGAGCGCGAAGCGCCGCGGCTCGAGCCTCGGCGCGAGCGCGCCGGAATCGACCGCTCCGGCGAGGGCGGCGAGGCTCTCCCCCACCCCATCGCGGCCCCTTCCCGAGAGGAGGGGCAAGAGGGTGAACACGACGTCGAGGCGCAAGCCCTTCGCGTGGAGGGGCGACAGGTCGTGGGTCGAGCGCGCGGCGATGGCGACCACGCCCCCTCCCGGCCGCGCCAGGCGGAAGGCCAGGTCGAGGGAGGGGCCGCCGACCGTGTCGAAGACGAGGTCGTAGCCTTCGCCGCCCGTCGCCGCCGCGAGGGCGGCCTCGAGGTCCGGCCGCCGGTAGTCGAAGGCGTCGCGGGCGCCGGCCTCGCGCAGGAGCGCCAGGTGCCGGTCCGAAGCGGTCGCGACGAGGTCGGCGCCGAGGCCGCGGGCCAGCTGGAGGGCGGCGTGGCCCACGCCGCCCGCGCCGCCCTGTACGAGGATCCGCGAGCCGCGCCGCGCGCCCCCGCGGAGCAGGCCCTCGCGGGCGGTCAGGCAGGCGACCGGCAGGGCGGCGGCCTCGGCGAGGGGGATGCGGCGGGGCGCGGCCGCCAGGAGGCGCTCGTCGACGGCGACGAATTCGGCCAACGCGCCGCCGGGACCGCGGGCCGTGCCGCAGAGGCCGAAGACGCGGTCGCCTACCTCGAATCGGCGGGCGCCGGGGCCGCGCTCCTCGACCGTTCCCGCCAGGTCGCCGTGGAGGATGGCGGGGAAATCGGGGGCGAGCCCCATGCCCCGGGCCCGGATCTTGGCGTCGATCGGATTGACCGAGGTCGCGGCCACCCGGACCAGCACCTCGCCCTCGGGGGGGACCGGCCTCGGCGCTTCTTCCGAAACCAGGACGCCGGGCGGACCGAAGCCGCGGATCACCGTCGCTCTCATGCCTTCCTCCCCGCGGCCGCCAGTTCGGCCGCCGCCGCGGCCGGCATCGCCTTGCCGGTCAGCCAGCCCTGGACCGCGTCGCAGCCGTAGTAGCGCAGGATGCTGAGCTGCTCCTCCCGCTCGACGCCCTCGGCCACGACCTCGATGCCGAGCCCGTGGGCGATTTCGACCATCGCGCCGACGATGGCGCGCGCGCGCATGTCTTCCTCCACCTCGTCGATGAAGGTCTTGTCGAGCTTGAGGGCGTCGAGGGGCAGCCGGCGCAGGTAGGAGAGGGAGGAGAAGCCGGTGCCGAAATCGTCGAGATGGACGCCGCATCCGGCGGCCCGCAGCGCCGCCAGCTTCGCCGTGGCCTCCTCGAAGGAGGCGATGAGCGAGGATTCCGTTATCTCGAAGACGATGCCGGCGCGGGGCAGGCCGCCCTCGGCCATGATCTCCGCCACCCGCTCCGAGAAGGACGGGTCGAGGAGCTGCACCGGCGACACGTTGACCGCCACCGAAAGGTCGCCGCGGCCGAGGGAGGCCAGCGTCTCGGCGAAGCGCCTTGCCTCGCGGAGCGCCCAATAGCCGATGCCGACGATGATGCCGGTCTCCTCCGCGAGGGGGATGAAGCGGGCCGGCGAGACGGCGCCGAGCCGCGGATCGGTCCAGCGCAGCAGCGCCTCGAAGCCGATGAGCCGGCGGTCCAGCGTCGCGAACTGCGGCTGGAAATGCAGGGCGGCGTTCTTGAAGAAGGCGGGCTCGCGGAGGGCTTCCTCGAGTTCGACGCGCTCGCGGATCTCCCGGCTCATCGACTCGTCGAAGACCTGCGCCTCGACCGCCGCGGTCGCCTTGGCCCGGTGTAGGGCGGCCTCCGCCTTCCGGAGGACGTCCTCCACGGCTACGGCGTCCTCGGGATAGCGCGCGAGCCCGAGCTGGGCGGAGGCGTGCACGCGCTGGGCGCCGAGGTCGAAGGGCGTGCGCGTCACCTCGAGGACGGCCGCGGCCAGGCGGGAGAAGGATTCCCGCGCGGCCTCGGGGGCGGCGGGCCCGTCCTCGTCCTCAAGACCGCCGCCGACGAGCCTGGCCACGAGGGAGCCGCGCGGAACCGTGGCCTCGAGCCGGCCGGCGACGGTCTTGAGGAGAAGGTCGCCCGCGGACTGCCCGAAGGTGTTGTCGATGTAGCGGATGTTGCCGATGTCGACCACCGCGAGCGCCCGGCGCCGGTCGGGATCGAGGGCCACGCGGAGGGCGAGCTCCTCGATGAGCCGAGCGCGGTTGGGAAGGCCGGTCGTCTGGTCGAAGTAGGCCAGGGACCGGATGCGCGCCTCCTGCTTGCGGAGGGAGGTGATGTCGTGGCCCTCGACGATGAGGAAGCGCCGGTTCCCCTCGCCGTCCAGCACCGGCGAGGCGGACAGGGAGACGTTCCGCGAATGGCCCTCGGCGTCCAGGTTGAGCGCCTCGAAGCGGACCGTGTTGCCGGCGGCGGCGGCGGCCACCGCCTCCCTGGCGTCCTCCGCCGAGGGGGAGCCCCGCTCCCACCACGGCGTCTCCCAGAAGGTCCGGCCGACGACGGAGTCCGCCGCGATGCCCCGGAATTTCAGCGCGGCCTCGTTCACGTCGAGGATGCGCCCCTCAACGTCGAGCAGGGCCACGAGATGGTCGATGCCGTTGAAGACGGCGCGGAACCGCGTTTCGGCGACGGAAATCCGCGACAGGCTCCTGGCCGCGGCGCCGAACCCCAGGATTCCGGCCAGCGTATAAAAGGCCATCACGAGGACGATGCCGACCGCGATCGACGCCAGCGTCGACCCGAGCCGCGCGAAGGTCTTGTCGATATAGAGGCCGGTCGCGGCAAACAGGTTCATTCCGGGAATGGGTTTGGCGTAGCTGAGCTTCCTGCCGACCTCGATGGAAAGCGGGTACTCGTAGCGGTAGCTGGCGAAACCGCCGCCGGAGGCGGCCGCGGCGACGAGCTCGCGCATCAGGTAGACCCCGTCCGCGTCGCGGAGCTCCATCAGGTTCTTGCCGATCCGGGCCCGGTCGAAGGGATGCGCGAGGAGGACGCCGTCCATGGAACAAAGGAAGACGTAGTTCTCGCCGATCTCGTCCCGGTAGCGCAGGGTGGAGACGACGCGTTCCATGCGCGCGACCGCCTCGTCGCGGGAGACCAGTCCCGACCGATAGGCGGCCGCGGGTTCGTCGAGGGCCGCGACGGCGATGTCGACGATGCGGACGAGCTCCCGCCGCTTGGCTTCCCATGCGTCGGAGGTGAGGTTGCCGGATACCCGGAAATACAGCGCCGCGTTGAAGCCGAGCGCGAGAATCGACGCGGCCAAGGCGAAGGGAAGCCCCCCGGATCGTATCTTGGGCTGCGCGCGTCGGGCTTTCGGAGGGCGGACCATGGCTCCCAGTATATGCTTCCGGCGGCGGGCTACAAGGGCCGAAGGCCAACCTCGCCGCGATCGCCTAACGCCGGTCGAGCATGTCCTCCAGGGACTTGGGAAAAAAGGCGGAGAGGCGCTCGATGTCGTCCCTCGTGACCACCGCCTCGCGCTCCTCGGCGAGGTCGCGCGTCGTGGAGCCGAGGCGGCGCAGGAGGCTGTAGATCACGAAGGTGAAGATCTTGAGGCCGGCCTTGGCGTTGGCCTCGCAGAAACCGAAGAGGGCGTCGCGCGGCACCGCCGCGACCACGCAGGAGGTCTTGGCGACCGCGCTCGCCGTGCGCGGCAGGTCCATGAAGATGGAGGCCTCGCCGAGGACGTCGCCCTTCTGGACCGAACTCACGAGCACCTCGCCGCCCTCCCGTCCCCGCAGGCGGATGTCCACCGCGCCCTCAAGGAGCAGATGGAGATCGGTGCCGACCGAATCCTGCTCGACGAGCCGCTCGCCCTCGAAATATTCGCGGAGTTCGCAGATCGCGGCGAAGCGCTTGAGCTCCCGGACCGTGAGCTTCTGGAGGATGAGGGTGTTCTTGAGCTCCTCGATGAGGCGGTCGCGGTGCATGGTGAAGGGTCGCACGGCAGGCTCCTTGTTGACGCTTTGATCGCGGCCCGGCCGCCATCCGGAATCAGGATACCGCGAAGGCTCCTTGGAGGCAAGCTTCGCTCGCCCTCGGCCGCCGGCCCGGCGGCGGCCGCAGGGAGAGGAGGCTAGTAGCGGCGGCGGCGCGAGCCGCCCGAAAGCCCGCCAAGGAGGCCCCGGACGAGCTGGCGCCCCACCTCGTTGCCCGCCGCGCGGACGGCGCTCCTGGCCACGCTCTCAAGGAAATCGGCGCCCTCGCTCCGGGCCGGCGCGGCGCGGCTCTCGCGGCGCGGCGCGGGCGCCTGGCGGGGCGCGGCGGCGGGCGCGGGACGGGGCTCGTAGTCGGCGGTGTAGCGCGGGGCGGTGGCCGGCGGCGCCTCGCCGCGGAGCTCCGCCTCGAGGGCGGCCATGGCCGCGTCCAGGTCCTCGCCACCGGAGGGCGATCGGCCGCCGGCGGGCGCGGGTCCGCCTCCCTCGGCCCCGCCGAACCCGGCGCCAGGCCCCGCGCCGCCACCCGAGGCGCCGACCCCACCAGCGGTCCCGGCGGCGCCCCCGCTAAACCCGGCGCCGGGCCCCGCCCCGGCGGCGCCGAGGCCCCGCAGCCGCTCATAGGCCGAGACCCGGTCCAGCGCCTCGTCGTAACGGCCGGCGAAGGGCGAAGCCTCCATCGCGGCCGCCCTTTCCCCGGGCGAAAGCGGGCCGACGCGCGAGAGCGGCGGGATGATCCGCGCGCGCTCCACGGGGGCGGGCACGCCCTCGGCGTCGAGGAGGGAGACCAGGGCCTCGCCGACGCCGAGTTCGCCCAGGGCCGCCTCCGCGTCGAGCTTCGGGTTCGGCCGGAAGGACTCGGCGGCCGCCTTGAGGGAGCGGCGCTCCTTTTCGGAATAGGCGCGCAGGGCGTGTTGCACGCGGTTGCCGAGCTGGGCCAGGACCTCCTCGGGCAGGTCCATCGGATTCTGCGTGACGAACCAGACGCCCACGCCCTTGGAGCGCACGAGGCGCACCGTGCGCGCGACGGAGCGGACGAGCTCGGGCGGCGCCCCGTCGAAAAGCAGGTGGGCCTCGTCGAAGAAGAAGACGAGCTTGGGCGCGGGCAGGTCGCCGGCCTCGGGCAGCTCCTCGAAGAGCTCCGAGAGGAGCCAGAGCATGAAGGCGGCATAGAGCGAGGGCGACTCGAGGAGCCGGTCGGCGGCCAGGACGTGGACGAGGCCGCGGCCCCGGTCGTCCTTCCTGAGGAGCTCGCCGATCTCGAGGGCGGGCTCGCCGAAGAAGAAGGAGCCGCCCTGCCCTTCC
>DAINBW010000002.1:0-20484 GCA_036732745.1 Spirochaetales bacterium
TCGAGGCCCTCGCCTCCGCGGCCTGGCCGCTCTCGGCGCGCGCTACACCGAGGAGAAGGGCAGCCAGCGCGAGCGCGCCAAGCCGGCGAAGCGATTGCGTCATGATGGCACCACGCCGGCGCGGGGAGGGTTCCGATTGAGGTTCCGCGGGAAAAGCGCGGCGGCGGCTTGACCCGGAACGAGCAACATATTATTTTTCATATATAAGCTTGAAGGAGAAAAGCATGTCCGTGACCATTTACACCACCCCGAGTTGTTCCTACTGCCGCGTAGCCAAGGACTATCTCAGGAAAAAGGGCGTCAGCTTCACGGAATACAACGTGGCCGCCGATCCGCGCCGCGCCGACGAGATGGTGCGCAAGACCGGCCAGATGGGCGTGCCGGTGCTGGACGTGAACGGCCGCATCATCCTCGGCTTCAACGAGGCCGCCATCGAAAGCGCCCTCCACCGCTAGCCGCTGGCGCGCAACCGCGCGCCGCGCTCCCCTTCCCTCCTCGCTTGCCATCGCGGCCGCCGCTGTCCTATGATTGTCGCCTGGCCTTCGTGCGCCGGCGGTTCCTTCCGGACAACCGCGCGCGACAGGAGGCCGCCGCGGAGGAACGATGAATCAGGACAGGGTCAAGGAGCTCCTCCTCGACACGGCCGACGCCGAGACGGAGTTCTCGGTCGTCTTTTCGGGCAAGGAAAGCTCCGTGGCGAACGGCCTCTACAAGCCGCAGAGCCGCGAGATACTCATCCACAACCGCAACTTCGAGTCCGACGACCAGCTCATGTACACGGCCCTCCACGAGTACGCCCACCACCTCCACTGCGAGCGCAAGGGCTTCGTCGTTTCGGGACGGGCGCACACGAACGAGTTCTGGGGCATCTTCCACGAGCTCCTGGTCGCCGCGGAGGCGAAGGGCCACTACCGCAACCTCTTCGACACCGAGGCGGAGTTCGTGGACCTGACGCGCCGCATCAAGGAAAGCTGCATCTCCGAGAACGGCCGCATCATGATCGAGTTCGGCAAGCTGATGATCGAGGCCCAGGGGCTCTGCGAGCGCTACAAGACCCGCTTCGAGGACTACGTGGACCGCGCCCTCGGCGTGCCCCGCACGACGGCCGGAGCGGCCGCGCGCGCCGCCGCCTATCGCGTCGATCCCTCCATCGGCTGGGACGGCCTCAAGATGGCGGCCGGCTTCCGCGATCCCGAGGTCCGCGCCGAAGCCGTGGAGGCTTTGCGGGGCGGCGCCAGCCCCGCGGCGGTGAAGGCGCGCTTCTCGCCGTCGCGGCCGCCGGAGGAGGCGTCGGAGCGCCTCTTCAAGGAAAAGGAGCGGCTCGAGAAGAGCATCCGGCTCCTCGAGGAGAAGCTCGCCGAGGTGGAGCGCCGGCTGGCCGAGTCGGGAGAGCTCGAGGCTTCCTAGGATGCTCTCCTTCCTCCTCCTCAGCCTCCTCCTCGCCGGGCTCTTCGCGGCCCTCCTCGTCTCCCTGGCGCTCAACCTGTCCAAGGCGCGCATCGAGCTGCCGCCCAACGCGCCGGACAAGTTGGCTGGTTCCACACGGGAGACCCGCGGCGGACGCCCCCTCGCCGTGCTCTGCGGCGACTCGATCACGCACGGCGTCGTCAGCGCGAGCTACGCGGACATGCTGGCCGCGCGGCTGCCCGGCTGGGACTTCTGCAACGCCGGCGTCAACAGCGAGCTCGCCTACAACCTGGCCGCGCGCCTGGACGGGGTGATCGCCCTCGACCCCGAGGCGGTGACGGTCCTCATCGGCACGAACGACGTCAACGCGACCTTCGGCCTGCGCTCGGCCCTCGGCTACTTCGCCCTGCAGAAGTTGCCCGAGCGGCCGAACCTCCTCTTTTTCCGGGAAAACCTCACCCTCGTGGTCCGGCGCCTCAAGGCCGAAACCCGCGCCCGCGTCGCCCTCCTCTCCATGCCGCCCCTCGGCGAGGACCCGCGCCACTACGCCTGGCTCCGCACGGAGGAGTACGCGGCGGCGGTGAAGGACATAGCGCGGAGCGAGGGGGTCGAATACCTGCCGCTCCGCGAGCGGATCACGGCCTACCTCGAGGCGGTGCCGCGCAAGCCGGCCATACCCTTCGAGCGCTTCGGCCGCGCGCAGAACCGCGCCGCGCGGGAGCGCATCCTCTTCGGCAAGAGCTTTGACGAGATCGGCGCCGCGAACGGCTTCCATCTCCTCGTCGACGGCATCCACCTCAACACCCACGGCGCGTCCATCGTCGCCGACCTCGTGGAGGGCTTCCTGGCGAGGTGACGGCCTTGCGACATGCCGGCGCCGGCGGGCACCGGCAAGGGCGGGCGGCGGTGGAGGAACGCGCGGTCCGGGAGGCTTGTTCCATCCCCGTGGACACGGCGCCCCAGCCGAGATCCTAGCCGAGGCCGTAGAGGAGCGGCACGAGGATCGGCACGGAAAGGGAGAGGAGGGCGCCGGAGGCGAAGCTCGCGGGCACCGCCTCGGGTCCCGCGCACTGTTCGATCAAGGGTAGGGTCACGTCCATCGCCGTCGCTCCGGCGACGCCGATCGCGAGGGCGGGCCGCCGCGGCGCGAGGAGGGGAATGAGGAGGAAGGCCAGGGTTTCCCGCGCCATGTTGGCCAGGAAAGCCGCCGAGCCGAGGGCGGGGTCGCCGAGGTCGGCGATGAGGACGCCGGAAAGGCTGTACCAACCGAAGCCCGCCGAGAGGGACAGCGCCTTGCCGAGGCCGAGGCCGAAGAGGGGCACGAGGAGGAGGCCGCTCGCGAGCGTGCCGAAGGCGGTCGCCAGGGGCGTGAGGAGGGTCTCGGGTCGGAGGAAGCTCCCCTTCAGGGAGACGCCCGACTGGACAAACTGCATCCCGATCAGGAACAGCAGGGCGTTGAGGGCCCAGGTCGTCGCGAGGGACAGCCAGGCGCCGCCGAGTTCGGGCAGGAGAAGGCCGAAGGCGAAGCCGCCGAGGACGATGCCGAGGAGGAGGGCCGGCGCCTTGAACGTGGCGAAGCCTCCCCGCCGTCCGTGTGCGCTGGGCTCGCCGGGTTCGCCAGACCGCCCGGTCGGTTCGGCCGATTCGGCCGACGGGGAACGCGCGGCGAGAAGATCAGCGGTTCGCCCGCCCGTCTCGCCGGGCCGCGATTTCGCCCGTGCCGCGCGAGCCGCCCGCGCCGCCTGCCCCGCCCTCGCCGCCGTCGCCGCCCGCGCGAGCCGCGAAGCGAGGCCGACGGCGGCCAAGGTGGCGGTGACCGCAAAAACCGCCGTGGCCATGGCGAGAAGTCCCATTTCCCCGAGGCGGGCGGCAAGCGAGCGGTCGTTGCCGATCCGGAAGCCCATCACGAAAAGCAGGGACCAGAGCGCCCCCTTGATGAGGACGTCGACGAAGCGCGGCGGCGGCGCGATCTTGGCGCGGGCGAGGAGAGCCCCGGCGGCGATGAAGCCGACGAGGACGAGGATCTGCAGGAGGCCTTCCATAAGGCGCCCAGCATAGTCCACGGCAAGCGAAGCCATCAAGCCGGGTCTTCGTCGCCGGTGGGGCGACGCGGCGGCGCGGCGGCGCGGCGGCGCGGTGATGCGGCGGCGGGGCGACGCGGCGGCGCGGCGACGCGGCGGCGGGCAAGGGAAAGGGACTCCGTCGACGATTTCATGAAAGCATAACGGATCGCTGACCGTCGCCTGACGAGGAAAGCGGAGCATCTGGGGCATGACCAAGGCGAACTACCATTGCCACAGTTCCCACTGCGACGGCGAAGGCGAGCCGATGGACTACGCGGAAACGGCGCTCGCGCGCGGCTTGTCCGTTCTCGGCTTTACGGCGCACGCGCCGCTGCCCTTCGCGAGCGATTGGTGCCTCGGCAGGGGCCGCGCCCCCGAGGCGCTCCCGCTCTACGAACGGGCGATCCGCCGGCTGGCCGCCGAGTACGGAGATCGCCTTCGGATCCTCGCCGGCCTCGAGGTCGACTACCTGCCTGGGCTTCTCGGTCCCGCGGACCCTGTTTTCGCGGGCTTCGAATACCGGCTCGGAGCGGTGCATTTCCTGCGCGTCGATGGGGAGGAAAGTCCCTGGGCCATGGACTCGACGCCGGCGCTGTTCGCCGAGGGCCTAAAGCGGCATTTTGGCGGAAAGCCTTTCCGCCTGGTAGAGACCTATTTCGCCGCGGTCCGCGGAATGCTCGCCTCAAGCAAACCCGACGTGGTCGCGCATGTGGACCTTGTCAAGAAATTCAACCGGGGCGGACGCTTCTTCGACGAGGAGGACCGCCGTTATCGGGCCAACCTGGAGGAAACGCTTCGCGCGGTGGCCGCCTCGGGCGCCATACTGGAAATCAACACCGGCGGCATGGCCCGCGGCTGGACCGCGGAAACCTACCCCTCGCCGGGATACTTCCCCCTCTGCCGCCGCCTCGGCATCCCCATCGTTCTCGGCTCCGACAGCCACCGCCCGGAGAGTGTCGATCATGCCTTCAGGGAGACCGCTCGCCTGCTTTCCGAGGCCGGTTACCGCGAGTTCGCCGAACCGGGCGGGGAAGGCGCTGGCCGCGGCATCGGCCTCAGTCTCGCGGGATGATCGCGCAAAGGGCGCCGACCGGAAGCGCCGCGATTGACAGCCCCCGGCCCCTCGGATAAGGTGACGCCGGGGGTGGCAGGATGCGGCAATTCCAGGCTCTGATCGTGGCGAATCGTCCCGTCGCGGAAGCGTGGAGGGAACTCGTGGTCGAGTGGGATGCCGAGCCGCCCGAGCCCGGGCAGTTCCTCACCCTCCGCGTCTCGCCGCGCCTGGATCCCCTCCTCCGCAGGCCCTTCGCCTTCTCCGGCTACAGCCCGGCCGATCCGGCGGCCGGCACGCCGGCGACGGCCTCCGCCGTCTACCAGGTGCGCGGCTCCGCCACCGCCCTCCTCGCGGAGATCGCGCCCGGCAGCCTCCTCGACGCGATAGGTCCCCTCGGCAAGCCCTTTCCCCCGCCCGCCCCCGGCGAAACCGCCCTCCTCGCGGGCGGCGGCATCGGCCTCGGCCCCGTGCTCTTCCTGGCGCGGCGCCTCGCGGCCCTCGCCGCGGCGGACAAGGCCCTGCCCCGACCGCGACTCCTCCTCGGCTTCAGGAACGCCGCCTCCCTGCCCGAACTCGACCTGCCCGAAGGCACCCTGCTCTGCACCGACGACGGCTCGGCGGGCTTCCGCGGGACGCCGACCGCCAACCTGTCCGCCGACGCCGCGCTCGCCGAACTCGGCCCCCGCGCCCGGCTCTACGCCTGCGGCCCCGCGGCCATGCTCGCGGGCCTCGCCGCCCTCGCCGAGGAGCGGGGCTGGCGGGCGAGCCTTTCCGCGGAGCAGTGGATGGCCTGCGGGGTCGGGGCCTGCATGGGCTGCGCCCTCCCCCGCGCCGACGGCGATGGCTACCTCCGCGCCTGCGCCGACGGCCCCGTCTTCGAAAGCGGCGAGATAGACTGGGCGGCCGAGGCGGCGAGGGCCGCGCCCCCGGCCACGGCGGGCGCCAGCCGGGCGCCGAACCACGGGCTCGCCGCGGCGAAGGCCGGAAAGGAGCGGACATGAGCCGTGACCTCCGCGTGCGGATTGGCCCCCTCGAACTCGCGAATCCCGTGGGCGTCGCCTCAGGCACTTTCGGCTACGGCGCCGAATACGAGGAGCTCGTCGACCTGGACGCCCTCGGCGCGATCTACACGAAGGCGGTGACGAAGGCGCCACGGCCGGGCAACGCGGTGCCGCGCATCGTGGAGACGCCGGCGGGCATGCTCAACTCGATCGGCCTCGCGAATCCCGGCCTCGAGGCCTTCGTGGACAAGAAGCTCCCCGAGCTGCGGAAGCTCCGCGCGGCGGTCTTCGTCAACGTCGCGGGTTCGAGCGAGGACGAGTACCTGGAGGTCGTGGAGCGCCTCGAGGAGGCGGCCGGCCCCTGGCTCCAGCCCGGGCCGGGTGTCGCGCGGAGCGGCGTCGACGGCTACGAGATCAACGTCAGCTGCCCCAACGTCCGGCACGGCGGCCTCGCCTTCGGCACCGATCCCGCGCAGGTCGAGCGCCTCACCGCCGCGATCCGCGCGCGCACGAAGCGCGCCCTCGTCGTGAAGCTGACGCCCAACGTCGCCGATGTTTCGCCCATCGCGCGCGCGGCCGAATCCGGCGGCGCCGACGCGGTCTCGCTCATCAACACCCTCGTCGGCATGGTGATCGACGTCAGGCGGCGGAGGCCGGCCCTCGCCATGGGCACGGGAGGCCTTTCGGGCCCGGCCGTGCGGCCCGTCGGCGTCGCCTGCGTCTTCAAGGCCGCGCGGGCCGTGAAGATTCCCGTCATCGGCCTCGGCGGCATCATGTGCGCCGACGACGCCCTCCAGTACCTCCTCGCGGGCGCGAGCGCCGTCCAGGTGGGCACGGGCACCTTCGTCAACCCGCGCGCGGCCACGGAGGTCCTCGCGGGCATCGGGGCCTGGATGGAGGCGCAAGGCGTCGCGCGGGTCGAGGACATCAGGGGCATGCTCCAGGCCTAGGGCGTCGGCCCCGCGGGCTCCCAGGCGACGCGAACGAAGGACATGTCGTCCTGCTGGGGGATCCTTCCGCGGTGCGCGTCCACGGCGCCGGCGATCGCCGCGGAGAGGGCGCCGTCGGGCCCCGCCTCGGCGGCGAGGGCCGCCAGCCGCGCCTCGCCGAATTCGAGCCCCCGTGGATCCTCCTGCTCGACCAGGCCGTCGCTGTAGACAAAAATCGCGTCGCCCGGCTCGAGCCGCCAACGCGAGACGCTCACCTCGATCTTTCCCTCGACGCCGAGGGGAAGGTTGCGGCCCTTTCCGTGAAGCCGGTAGTGGCGGCCCTTCCGGAAGAGGCGCGCGTGCGCGTGGCCCATGTCGGCGACGGAAAGCAGGCCGCTCGACTCGTCGAGCGTCGCGAAGAAACCGGTCAGGTATTTTTCAAGGTGGAAGGTCGCCACCAGGGCCTCGTTCAGGTCGAGGGCGAGGGCCTCGAGGCCGCGCCCGAAATCGTAGCCCCTGAGCATCCCCCAAACCATCGAGACGACGAGGGAGGCGGCGACGCCCTTGCCCGAGACGTCGCAGAGGGCGAAAAAGCGAAGCGAGGGGCCGAGGCGCCTCGCGAACCAGAAGTCCCCGCCGACGCCCTTGGCGGGCCGGGACCAGGCCTCGAAACGGAGGGCCCCGCCCCCGAGATCGTCGTTCGCCGCCTCGAGGCGCTCCTGGAGCCTGCCCGCGAGGTCGATGTCCTCCTGGGTCATCTCCGAGAGGTATTCCGCGAGGTCGCGGGAGGACACGAGGCCCCGGAATCGACCGGCCTCGTCGACGAGGGCGCGGTACGGCGAAGCCGCGCCCGGTTCGGACTCGGCGGCGAGCGCGAAGACGCCGATGTGCGCGTCCGCGGTCGGCGCCTCTTCCGCCAACTCGCCGACCGGCGTGCGACTCAGGATATCCCGGCCGTAGGGCTTGCCGAGGAGGGAAAAAAGCCTGTCCCGCGTGATCACCCCGCAGGGTCGGCCCGCCTCGTCGAGAACCGCGACCGCCTCGATCCGCTCGTCCCTTTGGAACTCGTCGGCCAAGGCCACGGCGTTGGCCGCGCGGGGCACGGTGAAAAAGTGCCGGGCGGCGCGGAGGGCGGAGGAGGCGTAGGAGCGGCCGGGAGCCGATTCCGAGACCACGGGAAGCTTTCGTTCACTGTTCATGGCGCGAGTCTCCCGCCGGGAGGTTAGCGGCGCGTGAGGAGGCGGTCATTTCTCGGTTTTTTAGCCGGGCCCTCATCGTGTTCTCACGCCACCCCGGCATCATCGGCGCGAACTCGACCGATACGGGGGTGGGGCCATGGAATGGACGGTGGCGGAACAGGGAGAGGGCGGCGTGGAGATCAGGATAAAGGGCGATTGCGACCTCTATCACGCCCCGGCCTTCGCGCGGGACATCCTCGCGGGCATCGAGCGGGGATGGAGATCGGTCCGCGTCGACGCCGCGGAGCTCGCCTATCTCGACTCGACCGGCGTAGGCGCCTTCATCAGGATCCTGCAGGCGCTGAAGAGCCGCGGCGGCCGTCTCTCGACGCGGGGCCTTCGCGGCTCGCCGCGGCGCGTCATTGAAATGTCCAACATCATCGCCCTCCTCGGCGACGAGGGCGCGGGGGAGGTTCGGCGATGAAGCCGCTCGTGATCAGGAAGCTCATCGTCGACGAACGCAACGAGCTCTTCGACGCCCAGGGCATGCGCCTAGCCGTGTTCCCGAGCGTTTATGAAAAAATCCGGGACTACGCGGCCGAGATCCTCGCCGACTGTCCGTCGGCCTTCCGCGAAGGCTCTCTCCTCGAACAGCAACTCTCGGAAATCCTCAAGAACGGGATCAAGCACGGGAACCGCCGCGACCCGCGCAAGAAACTCCGGGTTTGGTACGATCTCAGGAAACGAGCCCGGTTCATCGTGGAGGACGAGGGAGAGGGCTTCGCGGAACTCGACGCGTGGAACGATTTCTACCGCCGCCGCCAGACCGCCCTCCACGAGGAGGATTTTGACGCCTTCCTCGCGATGGCGAGCTACCGGGGGCCGCGCAGCGACGAGGAGGACGGGGGCAACAGCCTGGTCGCCGCGCTCGAATATTGGAACGGCGGCATGATCTACAACGCGGCCCGGAACAAGGTCGGCGTGGTCCGCTGGTTCACGGGAGGATCGGGAACCTGAGGCCTTAACCCGATTCTCACGCTTTCCTGACGAAAAGCCGCGGGCGCGGGGTCTAGGCTCTTCACGGAGTACGGACATGAACACGACGCTTTCCGCGACCTGGGTCGAGCGGCTCGCCTGCCTCGATCACGCCTTCCAACCCATAATCCGCATAGCCTCCGGCGAGGCCTACGGCTTCGAGGCCCTGCTTCGGGGCTGGGACCGCGCCGGCTTCGCGGACATCGCCGCCGTCTTCGACCTGGCGTTCGAGGAGCGGGTGCTCTATGCCGTCGACCTGGCCCTGCGCCGCAAGGCCTTCGCGAAGTTCGGCGCGGCCGCGCCGGCGCCGGCCAAGCTCTTCTACAACGTCGACAACCGCCTTCTCGAGATGCCGGACTACGCCACGGGCAACACCCTGGCGATTGCCCGGGATTGCGGGCTGTCGCCCTCGCGGATCGTCATCGAGCTTTCGGAGCTCCACGAACCCGCCGAGCGGACGGGCTTCGACCAGGTCGTCGAGTCCTACCGAAAGCAGGGATTCCGCATCGCCCTCGACGATTTTGGATCCGGCTACGCGGGCTTGAAATTCCTCCACCGGGCCGAGCCGGACATCGTCAAGATCGACCGCTATTTCGTGGCGAGTTGCGGCGAAGACCCGCGGAAGGCGGCCTTCCTCGAGAAGATCGCGAGCATGGCCCACCTCATGGGCATCAGCGTGGTGGCTGAAGGCATCGAGACCGAGCGGGAGTTCCAGATCTGCGCCGAGGCGGGATGCGACCTCGCGCAGGGCTACCATATCGCGCGTCCGAGCCGTGCGGTCGCGGCGCTCCGCGCCACCTATGCCCCGCCGGCGACGGCGCGCGGCGCCGCTTCGACGGAACGGCGATCCCCGGGCCAGGCGGGCGTCGTCGGCAGGGAGCGCCTCTCCGAAACGGAGGAGGTCGGACTGGACGTCGCCCTGCCCGAGGTTCTCGCGCGCTTCAGGAAGGAACCCGGGAGCAGCCTCCTGCCCGTCGTCGACGCGAACGGCGAGGTGGCGGGGGTCTATCGCGAACGCGATTTTCGCGAATACGTCTATTCACCCTTCGGCATCGCGATCCTCGAGCATCTCGCGGCCGAATCGGGAGGCCAGGCCCTCCTGGTCAAGGCGCCGGTGGCGCCGGTGGGCGCGGACCTCGCCCGCGTCGTCGAGCTCTACGGCGCCTCTCCGGATTCAGGCGGCGTGGTGATGACCGAAGGGGGGCGCTACGCCGGCATCCTCCGCGCGGAGGACCTGCTCTCGCTCGTGGCGGAGCGGGAACTCGTCGAGGCGCGGGACCAGAATCCCCTTACGCGGTTGCCGGGCAACGTGCGCATAGCGGAGGTTTGCGCCGACCGGCTGGCCGCGCCCGGACGCGGCGTCGCCTTCGCCTACTTCGACTTCGACAACTTCAAGCCCTTCAACGACCTCTACGGTTTTCGCAACGGCGACCGGGTGATCATGCTCTTCGCCGACATCCTGCGCGGCGCGTTCGGAAGGCCCGGCGACTTCGCGGGGCACCTCGGCGGCGACGATTTCTTCGCCTGCGTCGAGGCGTCCGCTCCGGCGGAATCCCAAACCCGGCTCCTGGACGCGGCGAGCCGCTTCGCGAGAGAGGCGGCCTCCTTCTACGCGCCGGAGGACCGCGAGCGCGGATGGATCCTGGGCAAGGACCGGGACGGGGTCGAGCGGCGGATGAGCCTCCTCACCGTCAGCGTCGCGGTCGTGATCCTCGAAGCAGGCGGGCAACTCGACGCGGAACGCCTCTCGGAAACGCTCGCCGAACTCAAGCGGGAAGCCAAGGGCTCGCGCGATCGGATGGCGTCGCGCGTCGTCGGTCCGGGCGCGGAACCGCGCGGGCCGAACCTAAGCGGAGGAGCCGAGCCTTCGGCCACGGGGGACGAGCCGGCCGCGCCGATCCCGTTCAAGGAACGGCGCGGCCCGCCCCATCCGATCTTCACGCCTTCGCTCTTGGCCGCGTTCTGAATAAAAAATCGACCAATATCCCGCATTCCGGGATTCCTGAAGGATCATCCCCGGCCGACCACACGATTCGGCTAACCTTCCGTCGGATCGCCGCGCTCTTCCCGGCGCCCCTGTACGCTGGTGCTCGGGCGGCGCGCCCCTCGCCATCCCAGGCATGGCTTCGGGTCTCGGGCGCACCTATAGCGCCGACTCCGCCCATCGCCGACTTCGCCCCCGTCGCCTCCATCCTCGCGGCGGCGCGGGACTCGTGGACAGGGCGAGGCGGCCCGGCGTAGCATCGATCGGAAATCACGAGGAGGAAGGCATGGGAAAGGTATTGGTCACCTACTACAGCGCCACGGGCGGCACGCGCGGGACGGCGGAGGCGATCGCCTCCGTCCTAAGGGAACAGGGCCATGAGGCGGATTGCGTCTCCGTGGACGCGGCGGGCGGGATCGAAGGCTACGACGCCTTCGTCATTGGAGCGCCGGTCAACGGCTTCCGCTGGCGCCAGGAGGCGCTGGCCTTCGTGGAGCGGCACCGGGCCGTACTCGCGGCGAAACCCACGGGTCTCTTCCTCCTCTCGATCATGTACGGCCTCGGCAGGCCGAGCGCCCGCCGGCGCGCGCTCTCCTTCCTCGATCCGGCCCTGGCCCTCCTGCCCCGCGCGAAGGCGGGCTACTTCGGCGGCACGATGACCGGCCCCGCGCCTTGGCCCCTCCGCCTGGCCTTCGGCGTCAAGAAGGACGCGCCGCTCGACTCTCGCGACTGGCCCGCCATCAAGGCCTGGGCGGCGGAGTTCGCGAAGGAGCTTGCGTGAGGGCGCGGGAGCTTGCGGCCGGGGCCGTGCGCCCGTACCTGTCGCTCCCCTCCCCCGCGCGGACCGGCCTCGCGAGCCTGACGCTCGCGGCCCTGCTTCTCGGCTCCTGCGCTGGCCTCAAGCCCGCGCCTTCGCCCTACGAGGGCTTCTGGAGGACCGAAGGCTACGGCTACCTCATCGAGATCGAAGGGAGAAGCGTCCACTTCTACGAGGATTCGGCCGCCGCCATCGTCCCCTCCTTCTCGGGCAAGCTGGCGGGAGACAGGCTCTCCGCGAGTCTCGGGCCCTTTGGGAGCATCGAGGGGCGGCTTTCCCTCGAGGGCGAGGCGCTGTCCCTCGCCTTCGACGGCGCGGCGCGTCGCCTCGCCCGGAGAACACCCGACTTCCGAGCCGACCCGCGGCTCGCGGCGGGAAGGGACAGGGGCAACGCGGCGGTCTTCGACGCCCTCTGGTCGGCCTTCGACGAGCACTACGTTTTCTTCGGCCTCCGCGGCGTCGACTGGAACGCGGCAAAGGAGGAGTACAGGCCACGGGCGCTCGCCGCCAGGTCGTCCCGCGAGCTCTTCGGCGTCCTCTCCGAACTCCTCGCGCCGCTTCGCGACGGGCACGTGAGCCTCCACGGCGGCCCCGGCCTTGAGTTCGAGGCCGCGCCGCCGCCGGCCTGGGCGGGCAGCGCACAGGCCTTCGTCGACACGATCAAGACCCGCTACCTCGCCGCGCCCATCGTCAAGCGCGCGGGCGGCCTACTCGCGAGCGGCCGCCTAAGGGACGGCGGCGTCGCGGGCGGCGTCGGCTACCTCGCCATCCTCGGGATGGAAGGCTTCGCGGAGGGCGGCTACGCCGCCGAGGCCGCGGCCCTCGAGGAGGCGCTCGACGCGGCCCTGGGCGAACTCGAAGGGGCCGAGGCCCTCGCCATCGACCTCCGCTTCAACGGCGGCGGCCACGACGGCCACTCCCTCGCGATCCTCTCGCGCTTCGTGGCCGAGAGGACGCTCGTGTGGACCAAGGAGGCGCGATCGGGCCGGGGCTGGACTCCCCGGGCGAGCCAACAGGTCGAGCCCTCGCCGGGCAAGCGTTGGACGAAACCGATCTACGTACTCACAAGCGGCCTCACCGCGAGCGCCGCGGAGACCTTCGCCCTCGGGCTCTCGGCGAGGCCGGAGGTCGTCTTTGTCGGCGAGCGGAGCGCGGGCATCTTCTCGGACATGCTCCCGCGTCGCCTCCCCAACGGCTGGATAGCCACCCTCTCCAACGAGCGCTACCAAGGCCCCGACGGGAGCTGTCCCGAGGGCCTCGGCGTCCGCCCCGGGGTGGAGGCGCCGATGGATAGCGCCCTCGCCGCGGCCGGCCGCGATCCGGCGCTCGACGCCGTCCTCAGGCTCGAGGCGGCGCGGCGCGGAGGCGCGCGACCCTAGGCGACGTTGCTCGCGACGCGCGCGGCGACCTCCACCTCGACATTGCCCGCGATCGCGAGCCAGACGGGGGAGAGGCCGCGGGCGGCCTCGACGAAGGCCGCGAGCTCGGCCGGGGAGGTGTCGGGGGAGTCAAGCTCGACCTCCACGCGGATCTTGGCGAGGGAGAGGGGCTTCTCCCGCTTCTCGCCCGCGGCTCGCAGGGAGTAGGACTCCACCGTCTTCCCCGACTTCCGGAGGAGGAAGACGATGCAGGTGCTCACGCAGCCGCCGAAGGCAAGGAGGAGGAGTTCGAGGCCCCGGAAGCCCTCGCCGTCGCCCGCGGGCGGAAGATAATCGATGGGCAGGGGCCTACCCGGGTTGGTGGCGGAGACCCCCTCAAAGAGGACCTTCCGGTTCTTCAGCGTGACGACCGTCAGAAGCGCGCTCGCGTCCATGTGTTTCTCCTTGCGCGAGAAATGTGCGGACCCCGAAACCGGGCGTCCTTTGGAGGAAGCTTACGCGCGCGCGCGACGAAAGGCTTGTACGTTTCGGACATTCGAAGGGAGTTCCCCGCAGATTTCCCGAAATTCCCTGAGGAAGTGGGGCTGGTCGTAGTAGCCAGCCTCCTGGGCAATCCAGCCACCGGCCGAGTCGGGGTGGCGGAGGAGGAGGTCGAGGGCGCGTTGGAAGCGTACGATCCGCGAGAAGGCCTTGGGCTGGAGCCCCTGGCGCTCGAGGAAGAGGCGCGTGAACTGCCGGACGGAGAGGCGGGCATCCTCCGCGAGGAGGGCGACGGGTTTGGCGCCGCCGTGGAGGTAGATGTTCCTGAGCCCCTTGGCAAAGCGCTCGTCCGCGTCCCGAAGCCCCCTCCCCGCGCGGGCGAAGAGCCAAGCTTCCGCGACGGCGATGCGGGCCGCCGTGGAGGAGGCATCCGCGAGCCGGCCCTCGAGTTCGGCGACGGCCTTGCCGCCGAGCTCCGAGAAGGCGGCCGGGCGGTCCTGGAACTCGGATAGCGGGAGGCTGAAAAAACGCCCGATCGCGCCGGGAACGAAGCGGATGCCGAAGAAATCGGCGCCGGACGGCATCGGCGCCGAGACGGCCTTGGTCGCCAGGCTGAGCAGCTTGAGGTACTGGAAGCGGGAAACGTCAAAGTAGAGATCGGCGCAAAGGTCGGGGAAGGCGCGATACGCGAAGTCCACCGTCCCGCGGGGGGAGGAGAAGCTCCAGTAGCAGTGGACCAGGCCGGCAAGCTCCCCGCCGGGAGAGTATTCCCGGTAGTCGACCGCCTGGCTCGCGCAGCCCATCGCGGGTTGTCGCGGCCGATAGAGCCCGCTCACGCCGCAATGGTCGCTCCGGGCGGGCAGCCTGTCAATCAGGGGTGGCCGCCCGGGGGGCGATGGATTGTCCTCGGACCGGGGGCTGGTTCAAGCCCCCCCGCGTCGCCCGCGCGACACGCGCGCGCGGAACTTCCCGAGGATGAGGGCGAAGAGACCGAAAACAAAGCCCGCGCCGAGGAGACAGAGGCTCACAAGGTCGCGGATCCAAGCCGCGGGATCGCTTCCCAGCCAGGCGGCCGTGACGGCGGACTCGCCGAAGCTCACGAGGCCCAAGACTAGGAAGGAGAGCGAGAGCGCGGAGAGGGGATGAAGGCCGCTGTAGGCCCAGAGCCAAGCGAGCGCACCGAAGCCCGCGAGGCCGATGGCGGCGCAGGGAAGTCCGAGGGGGACGAGCCAGGCGCTCGCCGGGGCCATCGCCTGGACGAGGGCAAGATAGGCCGGCACCGTGACGACCGCCGCGAGCCAGGAAAGGGCGACGCGGAGGCGCCGCGCGAGAAAGAGGGGCGCGAGGATCAGCCAAGCCATGACGATGCCCCCGATGGCGTAGAGGGACCAAGTGACGCCCCCCGCCACCGCGAGATTCACGACGAGGGGCACGAAGGCCCCGAGGCCGAGGATCAGGCTGATGATGGCGAAGGCGAGCTTGCGCCCGCGGAGGCGCCCCTTCCCCGAAAGCGCGTGGCCGTTCTTGTCGTCAAGTGATTCGTCGTTCAATGTATTCTCCCAATTGGAACATTCGCGGAAGCGTCTTCGGCTCCGCCGGTGCTTTCCCCACATCCAGCATACGCCGTCGATCCCGAAAAATCCGCCTTGGGGGCGAGGACCGCGCGCGTCATCCGACTGCTCGACGAGACCGCGGCGGTCCGCCGAGGGCGCCAAGCAGCTCGCCCACCGCGGCCGCGCCCAGCTCGTTGCGCTTGCCGAGTTCGCGCATCGCTTCAAGCCGAGCCTCGATCGAGGCGAGGCTGCGGTGGATCCCTTCCAGACTGCCCGCGGCGCTCCGCGAACCTTCGATCAGGCTGTCCATCCCCCGCGTGACCCGCGTCGCGGCCTCCCGCGAGGCCTCGGAGGAGGAAGCCGCCGCCGCCGATTCCTCGGCCATGGCGTCGAGGGCCTCGAGCACTGCGTCCGAGGCGGCCGCCTCGGCGGAAAGGCGCTCGTCGAGACCGGCGATGGCCCCTTCGACCTCGACGAGGGCGGCCGCCATGGCCGCGAAGGCGGCCTCCGACGCGGACGCGGCCTCGGCGCTCCGCGCGGAGATGGCGGCGGTCTCGCCGAGAACGGCGGCGACCTCGCCGCTTCGCTCCGCCGACTCCTCCGCGAGGCGGCGGATCTCTCCGGCGAGCACCTCGAAGCCGCGACCGTAGACGCCCGCGTGCGCCGCCTCGATGGCCGCGTTGAGGGCAAGCACCGACGTGCGGTCGGCGACATCGGCTATGAGGGCGTTGGCCGCCCCGAGGCGATCCTGCCGCTCGGCGAGTTCGCGGGACAGTTCCGCGAGTTCGGCCAGGCGCGCGCCGCCCTCGCCGGCTCGGGAACGGAGCTCCGCTCCGAGGCCGGCGGCGCGGGCGGAGCCGACGGCCGCGAGAGCCAAGCCCCGCGCCATGCCCCGGACCGCCTCTTTCGCCGCGGAAGCGCGCCCCGACACGGAGGCGGATCTCGCCGCGAGGCTCGCCGATTCGCGCTCGATGAGGGAAGACTCTTCGCGGCCTGACTTGAAGGCGGCGAGCCGGCCGATCGCCTCCATTTCCGCGGAACCCGCCTCCGCGGAAATCGCCCTCGCGGCGACGGATACGGCCGCGAGCCCGTCGGCAAGCTCCGTGGAGGCGAAGCCGAGAGCCGCCAAGGCCTCTCCCGTCTTTCCCACGTCGCGCGACACGCGCTCCGCGAAGGCGTTGAAGGATTCGGCCGCCCGACCGACTTCATCGCGGCCCTGGACGGGAATGCGCCCGGAAAGCACGCCCTCCCGGCCGCCGTCGCCGGCGGCCAGGGAGCCGAGGGCGGCCGAAAGACGCGCCAGCGGAGCGAGGGAGGCGCCGAGTATCAGTTCGGCGGCGAAGGCGACGAGGAAGACCGCCGCCGCCGCGGCGCCGAGGAAGGCGAGGAAGTTTTTCGCCCGTTCCGCGGCGACGGCCTCGTCGACGAAGCTTCGGGGCAAGCCGAGGAACACGAGGCCGATCGCTTCGTCGTCAAGGCCGAGAAGCGGGGAGAAAGAGGCAAAATACTCCGTGTCGAGGATCCGCTCGCGCCCGATGAAGGCTTGGCCCGCGGCGGCGGGGGAATCCCCGGCCAAGCGGCTTCCCACGACACCGTCCAGACTGGATACGATCGCCCGAAAGCCCTGGGGCTCCCGGACATAGATGATGGACTCGGCCCCAAGCTCCCGCTTCAAGGCCGCCGGAAGTTCCGCCCTTCCTTGCAGGGGCACGAGATTCCTGTCGACCAGCACCCCGCCCGCCAGCATGATCTTGCCGTAGTAGGTCCGCACGTAGTGACCGACGGAACGGGCATCGGCTTCGAGTTTAAGCCCGAAGGCCTTGCCCGCGACGCGGTCGGCAAAGCCGGCCAGGCCGACGAACTGGACGGCCAGGATGGCCGCGGCGAGGAAGAGCCCTTCCGCCAGGATGAGGACGCGCAAGCGCCCCCGTATGCCGAGTGTCATCTGCTGTTCCCGCTCCTTTGACTGGCCGTAGTATGGCCGCGGGAAAGCGATGAAATCGTTAGTCTAGCGTCAAGTTTGGGTTAATCGTCGGCGCTCGGAGCTCCCATCAACCTTCCGCCGTAGCCGGGGGTCAGTCCCCCCGGGGCTCGTCCGCCTCCATGCGCTCCAGCGTCGCGCGGGAAAGCGGCTTGAGCCGCGTCAGGTGGATGGTCACGAGGACGCAAACCGCGAGGAGGAGGAGTCTGAGCCACCGGTTGTCCGTCGCCAGGAAGGCGGAAGAGCCGGTCACCGTCCAGAGGAAGACGAGCGAGAGGATCTTCGTCTTGGCGGTTACCGCTCCCTCTTCCTTGTAGGCGCGCAAATGAGCCCCGAAAAAGCGGTTCCGGAGGAGGAGGCGATGGAGCCGACTCGAGCCCCGCGCGAAGCAGGCCGTCGCCAGGAGGAGGAGCGGGGTCGTCGGAAGCAAGGGCAACGCCAAGCCGACCAGCGCGAGCGCCAGGGCAAGAAAGCCCAGCGCGACAAGAACCTGATTGAAGATGGAGGACTTAAACATCCCGCGCTCCTCTGCGTCGACGGCCGTCCGGGAGAGAGGGACGACCGAGCATTTCCCATGGATAGTATGGCCGCAAAAACCGACAGCGCAAGCGTTTTCGTCGCCGCCCCGAGGCGGGCGGAAGAGCCGGCCCGACGCCGCGGCGCGAAGGAGGCTTTAACCATTTCCTAACAAAGCCCACACGAAGGGCTCATCCCGCTCCCGTATGGTCTAGCCATCCCGCAGGGGAAACCTACCGTTCGGAGGATGCCATGAAAAAGACCATGCTCGTCGCGGCTCTCGCTCTCGCGGCCTTCGCCTCGTTCGCCCAGGGCAAATACGCCTGGATCGATCCCGTTTCCGACGACAAGGACAAGATCCTGCCCGGCGTCGACCCGACCAAGGTCACCGGCGTCATCGTAACCGCCGGTTCCTCGACCGTCTTCCCCCTCTCCGAGGCCCTCGCCGAGCGCTTCAAGAAGGAAGGCTTCTCGGGCCAGGTCACCATCGACTCCATCGGCACCGGCGCCGGCTTCGAGCGCTTCGCCAAGACCGGCGAGACCGACATCGCCAACGCCTCCCGCGCCATCAAGTCCTCCGAGACCGACTGGGCCAAGGCCCTCGCCACGCCGAGGAGCCCGATCGCCTTCCAGGTCGGCACCGACGCCCTGGCCGTCTGCGTGAGCGCCAAGAACAAGTTCGTCCAGGACGCCACCGCCGCGGAACTGGCCCTCATCTTCTCCACCGCCCAGTACTGGTCCGACGTCCGCCCGACCTGGCCCAAGAAGGAGATCAAGCGCTTCTCCCCCGGCACCGACTCCGGCACCTTCGACTACTTCGTCGAGCACGTGTTCAAGAAGGACAAGAAGCCCCTCCTCGCGGCCAAGAACCTCCAGCTCTCCGAGGACGACAATGTCCTCGTCCAGGGCATCGCGGGCGACGAGAACGCGGTCGGCTACTTCGGCTTCGCCTACGCCGTGGAGAACAAGGGCAAGATCCGCCCCATCTCCGTGGACGGCGTCGAACCCAACCAGGCCAACGTGGACGCGAACAAGTATCCCCTCTCCCGGCCCCTCTTCCTCTACTCCGACGCCCGCATCATCCAGGAGAAGCCCCAGGTCGCGGCCTTCCTGGCCTACTACCTCACCTACTCGAACGAGCTCGTCAAGAAGGTGGGCTACTTCCCCGCGACGCCCGAAGCGACGAAGAAGGCCAAGCTGGCCCTCGCCGACGCGATGAAGGGCAGGTTCTAACCCGCGATGTCCGATACCGGCAGCTACCCCGAGGGGAAGACCGGTACGGCGAGCCTCGCCCGGCGCCCAAGGCCGGGCGAGGCTTTCGTGCGGTCCTTCCTCTTCTTTTGCGCGGCGGTCTCCATCCTCACGACCCTGGGCATCGTCGTCACCCTCGGCGAGGAGTCCTTCTCCTTCTTCCGCGGCGTGAACCTCCTCGAGTTCTTCACGGGCAAGGTCTGGCAACCGGCCATCGAGCGCTTCGGCATCCTGCCCCTCCTCGCCGCGACCCTCACGACGAGCCTCTGGGCGATGCTCGTCGCCCTGCCCCTCGGACTCCTCGTCGCGGTCTATCTCTCCGAGTACGCGAGCGCCCGCGTCAGGGACGTGCTCAAGCCCATCCTCGAGGTGCTGGCGGGCATTCCCACGGTCGTCTACGGCTACTTCGCCCTCACGACCGTCACGCCCTTCCTCCGATCCCTCATCGGCGAGGACGTCGTGGAGGTCTACAACACCCTCTCCGCCGGCCTCGTGATGGGGGTGCTCATCCTTCCCCTCATCGCCTCCATGTGCGAGGACGCCCTCTCCTCCGTCCCGGCGGCCCTCCGCGAGGGAGCCTACGCGATGGGCGCCACCAAGCTCGAGGTCTCCCTCCGGGTCGTCGTGCCGGGCGCCTTTTCCGGGCTCGCGGCGGCCTTCATCCTCGGCCTGTCGCGCGCGGTGGGAGAGACGATGATCGTCGCCCTCGCGGCGGGCGCGGGCCCCAACCTGACCTTGAATCCCTTCAAGTCGGCGGAGACGATGACGGGACACATCGTCCGCATCTCCGGCGGCGACCTATCCTACGATTCCATCGACTACAAGAGCCTCTTCGCGATCGCGATGGTGCTCTTCCTCGTGACGCTCGGCCTCAACATGCTCTCGAGGCGCGTCATCAGGCGCTTCCAGGAGGTCTACGAATGAGCGCAGCGGCCAAGCCGCAAGCGGCCTTGATCCCCGGCGAACCCGCGGACTTCAGCCCCGACCTCGGCGCCCGGAAGGCGCGGGGCGCCCGGTGGCGCGCCGCCTTCCTCGGCGCGACGATCCTCTCGGTACTCTTCCTCTTCGCCCTCGTGGCGAGCATCGTCAACCAAAGCTTCGGCTACGTCCTCACCGTGGCGGAGGTGGAACCCGCGAGCCTCGCGCGCGACGCTGTCCCGCTTGAGCGGCAGGACATCCCGGCCCTCGTGGAGACGATCCGCGAAAACGTGTCGCGCCGGTTCTTCCTGAAGGTCGACGCGGAAGCGCCTTTCGCCCAAAAGAGCCGCGAGGAGCTCCTGGCCTTCATCGAGGCGGAGATCGTCAAGTCCCGCGTCGTGGGCACCTGGTCCCTGGCGGAGAGCCTCCTCGCCAAGGAGCGCATCCTCGCCTTCAAGGAAGCCGAGGCGCCGGAGGGCCGACTCTTCTTCCGCTCCTGGGTGAACCGCGCCCTCCTCCAGAACCCGCAGTCGAGCACCGCCACGCTCGCGGGCCTCCGCGGCGCGGTCATCGGAAGCCTCCTCACGATCCTCTTCACGATCGCGCTGGCCCTGCCCCTGGGCATCGGCGCCGCGATCTGGCTCGAGGAATACGCGAAGGACAACCGCCTGAACCGGATCATCAGGACCAACATCTACAACCTGGCGGGAGTCCCCTCGATCATCTACGGCATGCTCGGCCTGGCCCTCTTCGTGCGCGCCCTCGAGCCCCTCACCTCGGGGAGCATGTTCCAGGCGGCGGGCGCGGGCTCGGGCGGCGGGGCCAACGGGCGGACGATCCTCTCCGCCTCCCTGACCCTCGCGATTCTGGTCCTCCCCATCATCATCATCAACGCCCAGGAGGCTATCAGGGCCGTTCCCCAGACCCTCAGGCAGTCG
>DAINBW010000003.1:0-20483 GCA_036732745.1 Spirochaetales bacterium
CGAGATCAGCGCCCTCATCAATTCCAATTACGGCAACGCCACCTCCCTCCTGACCCAGATCCTCGAATCGGCCACCAAGCTGACCGAGGGTGAAGCCTCTTCCCTCGTCCTCCGCGACCCCGAAACCGACATCCTGCGCTTCGAGATCGCCCTGGGGCCCAAGGGTAGCGAGGTCAAGAACTTCACGCTCAAGTCGGGAGAGGGCATCGCCGGTTGGGTGGCGCTCCACGGACAGTCCCTCATCGTCAACGACGTCGAGGCCGACGCTAGGCATTTCGACAACATCGGCAAGTCGATCGGCTTCCCAGCCCACTCGATCCTCGCCGTGCCCATGCGCGTCAGGGACGTGACCGTCGGCGTCATCGAGATCATCAACAAGAAAAACCAGAAGTATTTCACCCAGAACGACCTTCAATGGCTGGAGATCTTCGCCGTCCAGGCCGCGATCGCCGTCGAGAACGCCCGCTACCTTGAAAAGGCGCGCGACGAGATCCACTACCTGCGCGACCAGGTACAGGCCGGCCGGGGCTGGCACAGCCTTATCGCCGAAAGCCCGGCGATCAAGGAAAAACTCGAGCTCATTGACCGCGTGGCGCGCACCGATTCCTCCGTCCTCATTCTCGGGGAGAGCGGCGTCGGCAAGGAACTCTTCGCGGAGCAGATCCACCTCAAGTCGGAGCGCCGCGACGGGGCCTTTGTCCGCGTGAACTGCGCGGCCCTGCCCGAGGGCCTGCTCGAAAGCGAGCTCTTCGGCCACGTCAAGGGCGCCTTCACCGACGCGGTCCAGAGCCGCAAGGGCCGCTTCGAGCTGGCCGACGGCGGCACCATCTTCCTCGACGAGATCGGCGATTTTCCCCTGAAGCTCCAAGCCAAGCTCCTCCGGGTGCTCCAGCAACGGAGCTTCGAGCGGGTAGGGTCCAGCGACCCCATCACCGTGAACGTGCGCATCGTGGCCGCCACCAACCGGAACATCGAGAGCCTCGTCGAAAAGGGCGAGTTCCGCTCGGACCTGTATTATCGCCTCAACGTCCTGCCCATCCTCGTCCCGCCCCTGCGGCAGCGCAAGGAGGACATCGCCGCCTTGGCCGAGTTCTTCCTGAAGCGCTTCTCCCGCGAGATGAACAAGCGCTTCGACGGCTTCGCCGACGCGGCGATGGAGCTCATGCTTTCCTATTCCTGGCCGGGCAACGTCCGCGAGCTCGAAAACGCCGTCGAGCGCGCCGTGGTCATCGCCAAGGGCTCGCGCATCGGGCCGCAGGACCTCCTCCTCGGTTCCCAGGCGGGCCACGGCGACGAATACGGCGGCAAGAGCCTCAAGGACGCCCTGGTCACCTTCAAGCGGCATTTCATACGCAAGGCGCTCGAGGAAAACCGCTGGAACCAGACCGAGACCTCCAAGGTCCTCGACATCCAGCGGACCTACCTTTCGCGCCTCGTCAAGGAACTTTCGATAGCAAATTCCAAGGAGTAACGACATGGACACCGCAATCCGCCCTCCGAAGCACGAGGCCGAGGAGAAGAAGACCTTCAACCAGAAACTGGCCGACTTCCTCCGGAAATACCGCACGATCCTCCTCGCCGTCCTTGTCGCGGCCATCGTCGCCGTCGTCGGCGTGGCCGTCTGGACCGCCGTGGCCAGTTCCCGCGCCAACGCCTCCACCGCCCTCGTCGAGCGGCTCACCGAGGACATGTCCGCTTGGGCCGCCGAGCAGGACGCCGCCGAGCAGGCCGAGGCCGAGAAGGCCCTGATCGCCGGCCTGGACGAGGTCGTCGCCAAGTGGTCCCACAGCTTCGCCGCCGGCAGGGCCCTCGCCATGCGCGCCCGCCTCAACGAGGAGAAGAAGGACTGGGCCGCCGCCGAGAAGGACTGGAACGAGGCCGCCGCCCGCTTCCCCAAGACCTTCCTCGCGCCCGTCGCGATCCAGAACGCCGCAGCCGCCGCCGAGGAGCGCGGAGCCGCGGAGGCCGCCGCCGCGTACTACAAGCGGCTCGTGGACAACTACTCCGGCAAGAGCGTCGGCATCCCCCACGCCTATTTCTCCCTCGGCCGCCTCGCGGAGGAATCCAAGGACTACGCCGCGGCCCTCGGCCACTACGAGAAGATCGTCGCATCCTACCCGGACGAAGATTGGACAAAGCTCGCCAAAGACCGTATACTCTTCCTGAAATCCCGCGGCCTCGCGAAGTGATCCGATAGCGCGTTGGGCGAGACCCGGGGCAAGGGCCCCGGGTTTTTTATTCTCGAAAAGTCCGTGTTCGAAAAGGGGAAAGCGCCATGGCCAAGAAGCGTCCCAAGTTCCTCGAAACCCGCATTTTCGGCTTCGTCATCGCCGCCGCCATCGCGGGCATCTTCCTGGCCGTCGGCTACGGCACGGCCCTCCTGACGCCGCTCGAGCTCAAGACCCTCGATACCCACTTTTTCCTCAAGACGAGCTTCCGCGGCAAGACCGTCCAGGAAGGCTCGGTCTACGCCGAAAAGAACGTGAAGATCTCCGACGACATCCTCATCGTCGGCATCGACTTCAACTCGCTGACGAAGTACGGCAAATGGCCTTTCCCCCGCTGGCGCCACGCCGACCTCGTCAACGCCTTTGCCCGCGTCAAGGACCAGACCAAGCGCGAAAGCGCGCTCTTCCTCGACGTCTTCTTCATCGATCCCGACCCGACCGTGGAGGACGACGCCAAGCTCACGAAGAGCATCGCCGCGTCGGAGCGCGTGTTCCTTGAGACGGCGCTCTCCCCGATGGCCCTGACCTCCGCCGGAGCGGAAGAGATGGTCGCCCGCGAGCGCCGGCTCTATTCCAGCCTCGGCACCCTGACCCGCGTCGCCGGCCCCTGGCGCGAGATGCGGAGCTACCTCGGCTCCGAGCCGCCCTTGCCCGACTACATCGACGCCACCAAGGCCTACGGCCACGCCAACTTCCAGCCGGACCGCGACCAGGTCTACCGCCGCCAACCCCTCGTGGCCAAGGCCAGCCTCCTCATGGAAAACATCCCCTACGACGACCTGAAACCCGGCTACACCGTCGACGACGCGGCCTACGAGCGCCTGGCCTGGATGGACCGGGACGGTTTCTACCACAACGTGAAGACCCCCCTCGACGCGGCCTCCATCGCGGCCCTCGGCAGGACCCTCGAGAAGAACTCGCCGAAAAAGGTCGAGGACCGCGACGGCGACGGGACGCCCGACGCCGAATACTTCATCCTGCGCAAGTTCAAGGACAACTTCGTTCCCTCCATCACGCTCGCGCTGGCGCTCGAGTACTTCGGCAAGACCCTCGCCGACGCCGACGTCATCCTCGGCGACCGCATCCGCATCGAGGCGCCGACCCGCTACGACCCGGATTCGGGCGAGCGCCGCCCCTACGAGATCCAGGTCGTCCCCGACGAGTACGACGAGGCCGGAACCCTCGTCAAGGAAGGGAAGAGAAGGGTAGTGCCCTTCATCGAGATTCCCATCGACAAGCAGGGCCAGATGCTCGTCAACTTCATGGGCGACCCCTCGAGCGACACGCCGGAGGGTCCGCAGACCTTCCCGGTCCGCTCCTACGCCGGCTACGCCGACAAGGCGCCGGGCGAGGATCCGGCCACCTGGCGCCGGACGATGGCCGCCGGCAACAAGATCGTCATGGTGGGCGCCTTCGCCAAAGGCATGGCCGCGGACGAAAAGCCGACCCCCTTCGGCCTCATGTACGGCATCGAGCTCCACGCGAACGCCCTCAACACGATCCTCATGGACAACTTCATCAAGCCGGCGCCCGCCTGGCTCGATATCCTGATACTGGCGGGTCTCGTCTTCATCGTCGCCTTCATGAGCTCCCGGCTCGGCACTATCTTCAGCTTCTTCGGCACCCTCGTTCTCGTCACGGGCTTCTTCTTCGCGGTGACGATGACCTTCGAGAGCCGCTCGCTCCTCCTCGGCTTCGCTTCGCCAGCCATGGCCATGCTCTTCACCTTCGTCGCCATCGTGGTCTACCGCGCCATGACCGAGGAACGGGACAAGCGCCAGATCCGCGAGACCTTCGGCAAGTACGTGAGCCCCCGCGTCGTCGATCAGCTCGTCGAAAACCCGCCCGAGCTCGGCGGCGTGGACAAGCAGCTCACCGTCCTCTTCTCCGACATCCGCGGCTTCACGACGCTTTCCGAATCCATGTCCCCGCAGGAGCTCGTCAACCACCTCAATCTCTACCTGACGGCGATGACGGACACCATCCTCGAATACGGCGGCACCCTGGACAAGTACGTCGGCGACGAGGTCATGTGCTTCTGGGGCGCGCCCCTGCCGCAGGAGGACCACGCCGTGCTGGCCTGCAAATGCGCCCTCAGGCAGATGCAGAAGCTCAAGGAGCTCAACGAAGGCTGGCCGGAGGCGATCCGCATCAACATCGGCATCGGCCTCAATTCCGGCATCATGACCGTCGGCAACATGGGCTCGCCGATCCGCATGAACTACACCCTCATGGGCGACAACGTCAACCTTGGCGCCCGGCTCGAAGGCACGAACAAGGAATATGGCACCAACATCATCATCAGCGAGTTCACCTACGGCCTCGTCAAGGACCACTTCGTCGTGCGCGAGCTCGACAACATCCGCGTCAAGGGCAAGAACAAGCCCGTCCTCATCTACGAGCTCGTCGATTGCGTGGGTCCCCTCGATCCGCCGCAGCTCGCGGTGGGCAAGGGACATGGCAAGGGCAAGTAGGAGGGGAGCACCGAATACGCGTCACGGCGGCCGAGCCTTCGCCGCCGCGACGCTGGCTCTCGTTTCCGCCCTCCTGGCCGGCGCCTGCGGCATAGACAGCTACTCGTATTATTACCCGCCGGTGGTTTCCTTCTCGGGCGACAACAGCCTGTATCTCAATCACGTCACAAGCAACAACGATGCCTCGTTCCTCGGCTATGAAATCTACTACCGAGTGTTCCAGGAAAAGACCAAGGCCGACGCGATCGCGGCGGCCATCTACTCCGCGGCCAACAGTTCGAGCACGGCGCCCAGCGTGTTGTTGAACCAACTGACGAGCGGAACCTTCCCGAGCCATTACGGCTATGCCTTCAACCCGATTCGCGAGCCTTCCGCGACCTCGCCGATCCCGCTCCTCAAGATCGGCGAGGGTTCGAGCTTTCGCGTCGCCTTGAGCGCGGAGGGTGACTGGATGCTCTATATCAACACCGCCTCCGCCGGCTCCGCGGTGAAGCGAGCTTCGGGGAAGACCTTCTATGATCTCGGCCAAGGGGCCACCTGGGACGGCTCGGATGCCGATTATTCCGGATCGACGATAAGTTCGAGCACGACCCTCTATCTGGTGGCCTTTGGAATAGCTTACGGCTTTGACATCGGCACCATCAAGACCACGACCAGCATGCCCGCGGTTTTTCCCAACGGAACGACCTATGCGGGCATCCCCATTGTCGCCCATTGACTCGCCGCCGGGAAGAGGGTCAGGCCGGGGCGGACTTCCAATCACCTTTACTTCGCCTAATGTACATTCTGTCTACTTTCGCGCGGACTTTCCTTGCACCGCCAAACAGGCCTCAAGTCCTTCGCCCGAAATAGAAAAAAAAGCCGCCCCGGCTAAAGGCCAAGGCGGCATCATAAACCTGGAAAAGAAACGTGAAAACGAAGTCCTAGGCGGTACCTAAGGCCTCAAACACCTCGAAATAGCCCAAGGGCTCCCCCGCCGACTTGTTGCCCTCGGCCAGCGCCAGACAGTTCACGCGCTCAAGGGAGAAAAGTCCCTGGACGGGGCGCGCCTCAACCAGGGATTCAAGGATGCGGATGAGGCCGTAATCCTTGTTCTTGGGATCGGGCAGCCGGACCAGAACGCTCCCCGGCGCTTCCCCTTCGGCGAGCCGAGCGAAGGCGCCCACGATCCCGAGCTCGGCGATCCGCGCGGTAATGGCCGCGGCCAGACCCTCCCCGGCAAGCGGCGCGCCAGCCTTGGCGCCGACCAGGTACTCCGAGCCCCAGGAAAGACCGCCCAAGCTGTGGATCTTGGAGTTCTGCCGTTGGCCAAAAATCCGAATCTCCGCGACGCGGAGGCCTTCGGGGAGCCGCTCGTTGATCGCCGAGCGGAGCCCCTCGAGCCCGGACAGGGCCGCAAGAGCTTCGGGAGGATCGAGCGCCAGAAGCAAGGCCGCCACCTCGCCGCGCGCCGCCACGGCGATCGGCAGGGGTTGCACGATCTCAAAGCGCGGCATGGGATTGAAGCCCTCGGAATAGGCGCAGGGAAGATCGAGCATTCGGAAGGCCCGATCAAAAGCCTCCACGACGCCCAAGTGGTGATACAGGGTGGCAATGCCGGTTTTTTCGATCCGGAAAACGAGGCGGCTCTTTACCGTTGAAGCGAGCTTGCGCTCGGGACGCCGGAAGAAGGCGGGCGGATAGGCGTCTTTCGCGGCTTCGGCTTTAACATGTTCACTATTTAATACTATTCCGCCCTCATCCGAGCAGGCGCCGCAGGGTTCTGTGCAATTTTGTGAACAGATGGAAGTGAGTTCGCCGGCCAGGGCACGGCGATATTCTGCTTGCAAGGTTTTTTTCGTGACGCGAATGTTGACGTCATCCCACACGAGAGGAGCATCAAGCTCCTTCGCGCCCAGGATCTCGCCGACGACATCCCACCCGGCGGCGTCAATGGCGCCGCGCCAGAGTTCCCGGTCAAAGCGCTCTTCCCAAGCGTCAAGGCGCGCGCCCCGGCGATAGGCCTCGAGGAGGATCTCCCCTACCCTTTCGTCGCCGCGGGAAATGACGCCCTCAAGCACGGAAACGAAGGGCGAGTGATAGGAAAGCTTGACGGTCCTGTAGCGGCGCAGAGCCGAACGGAGCGTGTTGACGGCCTCGAGGGCCTCCATCTCGCCCAGCTGGCCGGCCCACTGGAAGGGCGTGTGGGGCTTGGGGACGAAGACGCCGACGTTGACGTTGAGCTGCATAGGCACGCGCTCGAGGAGACGGCCGATCATCTCGACGATGGCCTCGACCTCGCCCTTGCCGCGTTCGGGCACGGGAAGGCCGATCATGAAATAGAACTTGGCCTGCTTGAAGCCGCGGTTCCGCGCTTCTTCCAGAATGGCGACCGTCCGCTCGAAGGAGACATCCTTGTTGAGGATCCGCTGCCAGGCGTCAACCGGGGTTTCCACGGCGAAGGTCAGACCGCTCTTCCGGACCTCGGAGAGGGCCTCAATGAGGGGCAGCGTGAAGCTGTTCACCTTGAGCGAAGGGAGCTGGAAGGAAACGCCCCGCCCTCCCCATTCCTTGTTGAGTTCGGCCAGGAGCTCGGCGATGCCCTCGTAGTCGCCCGAGGAGAGCGAGGCGAGCGTGATCTCCTTGTGGCCGCCGCGGACCACGAGGTTCTCGACTTCCCGCTTGATCACGGAATAGGGTTTCATGCGCTGCGGGCGGTAGTAATAGCCTGCGTGGCAGAAGCGGCAGCCGTTGGGGCAGCCGCGCATGATCTCCACCGTGCCGTGGTCCTGGACCGCCTTCACGACGGGGATAGGACGGGCGGTGTCGTAGACCGTCCCGGAGAAGCCGTTGTAGATGGCCCTGAAGGCCTTTTTTCCCGGCGCGAGCGCCGGAGCCTGGCGCGCCGGCATCCAGACGGCGCTTTCCTTGGAAAGGCGGGCAAGGAGCTCGGCTCGGCCCGCGCCGGCCTTCTTGAGGGCGGCAAGCTCCGCCACCACGTCGTAGAAGGCGGCTTCGGCCTCGCCGATGTAGGCCGCGTCGAGGAAGAGGGCAAAGGGGTGCGGATTCGAGATGGCGGGGCCGCCGGCGATGACGATGGGGTCGTCCTCCCCTCGTTCGGCCGCGCGCAGGGGAATGCCGCCGGCCTCGAGGATGGAGAGCAGGGAGGTCGCCGCGAGCTCGTAGCCGAGCGAAAAACCGAGGATGTCGGCCTCGCGCAGGGGGCGGCCGCCCTCGAGGGTCGTGAGCGGCGTTCCCGACTCGCGGAGCAGGGTTTCGTAGTCGGGGGCCGGCGCGAAGACGCGTTCGCAGCGGACCCCGGGACGGGCGTTGAGGCCCGCGTAGAGGATGCGGATGGCGTTGTTCGACATGCCGATCTCATAGAGGTCGGGGAAGGAAAGCGCGACGAGCAGCTCTCCTTCGCCTCCCTCGCGGGAGATGGAGCCGAGCTCGCCGCCGAGATAGCGCGCCGGCTTTTCAACCGTCAGGAGACGGTCGCCGAGCGCTTCGAGAGGACGTATGCGTGTCGTTTGCTTCACATTCGATACCTTCGGGCGGAGATGCCGAGGAGGATGCCCACGGCCATGAGGACGGCCCAGAGGGAGGAGCCGCCATAGGAGAGGAAGAAGAGCGGAATGCCGGTGATGGGCATGATGCCCATCGCCATGCCGGCGTTGATGACGAAATGGAAGAAGAGCATGCCCATGATGCCCGCCACCACGTAGACCGCGTAGCGGTCGCGCACGCTCTTGAGGAGGCCGACGCAGCGGCGCATCAGGATGAAGAACAGGCCGAAGACCAGGAAGCCGCCGATGAAGCCCCACTCCTCCGCCACGATGGAGAAGATGAAGTCGGTGCTCTGCTGGGGTATGTAGCGGTAGTGGCTCTGCGTGCCCTGGAGGTAGCCCTTGCCGAAGAAGCCGCCGGATCCGATCGCCGTGATCGACTGGAGGATGTTCCAGCCCGAGCCCCGCGGATCGATGGCGGGGTCCATGAAGACGATGAGGCGCATGATCTGGTATTCCTTCAGCGCCTTGTGGGCCAGGACCGAGGCGGTCAGGGAGCCGGCGACGACGAGGGAGGCGTAGGCGATCCAGAAGTAATAGCTCTTCTTGTAGGAGACATAGCCCCAGGCGGCCAGGGCCAGGACCAGGAAGGCCGCGCCGATCAGGAAATAGGCGTAGGGCGCCTTGTAGAGCACGAACAGGAAGCGCGTCGGACTTGGCAGGATGTACTTTTCCCAGAGCGGCAGGACGGTCAGGAAGATGGTCAGGAAACCGGTGGCGAGGATGAAGATGATATAGCGCCGGTCGAGGCCGGCCACGAAGATCATGAAGATGAGGATCGGGAAAAAGACGAGGGAGGTGCCGAAGTCCGGCTGGGAAAGGATGAGGCCGACCGGAACGAGAACGATGCCGAAGGAGACGAGGAGGCGGCGCAAGGGACTCTCGTGCTCCGAGGCCTCGAGATACTGGGCCAGGAAGAGGATGACGGCGACCTTGGCGAATTCCGAGGGCTGGATGCCGACCTCGCCGATGCCGAGCCAGGCGCGGGCGCCGTTGACGACCCGGCCGAAAAGCCGCGTGTAGAGAAGCACGATGATGAAGAAGACGTAGATGAAAAAGGAGTAGTCCTTGTAGCGCTGGTAGTCGAAGGCGACCATCAGGGCCATGAGGAGGAGCCCGGACACCGACCAGAGGATCTGCTTCAGGTATTCGCGGGAGACGAGGACGCCTTCGGCCGTGATGCCCGAGGAATAGATCGACAGGATGCCGATCACGACGAGGGCGAGGGTGGCGCCGAGCGTCGGCAGGTCGATTTCGGCGAAGGAGGATTTCAGCGAGCTCATTCTTGGCGCTCCCCGCGCGGGACGAGATAGCGGAGACCGAGGGCGTCGACCGCCTCGTCGTAGCTTTGGCCGGCGAAAGCCGATTGGTAGATGATGTTGGAGGCGTAGGGAGCCCACCACTCCCAGGCGTTGCTGGCCTCGACCATGACGACGACGACGATGGCGTCCTCCGGCGGGCCGTCGGCGGGACCGTAGGACACGAACCAGGAGTGCCAGCGGTCCTTGAGTCCGACCTCGGCCGTGCCCGTCTTGCCGGCCACGTTGACCGCCTTGGTGCTCATCGGGAAGCGAACCGTGCCGGAGGTGACGGTCGTGCGCAAGTCCTTCTTGAGGACCTGGAAGGTCTCCTTGGAGATCCGCGAGCGGAGGAGTTCCTCCCGCTCGACGCTGCGCGTGATGGCGCCGGACACCGGTTCGCGCAGCTCCTTGAGGAGATGGGGCCGGTAGATGACCCCCTCGTTGACGACCATCGCCATCATGTCGGCGACCTGAAGCGGGGTCGCGAGAAGGTAGCCCTGGCCGATGGAGAGGTTCATCGTGTCGCCGCCGAGCCACTTTTCGTGGAAGCGGCGCTCCTTCCACTGCGGCGTCGGCACGAAGCCCTCGATCTCGCCGGGAAGGTCGATGCCGGTGAGCCTGCCGAAGCCGAACTCCTTGGCGTAGGAGACGATGCGTTCCACGCCAAGGTTGTCGCGGCCGACCTGCCAATAATAAATGTCGCAGGACTGCGCCAGGGCGCCTTCCAGGTCGAGCCAACCGTGGCCCGGCCGCCTGATGTAGCAGCGGAAGACGCGGTCGCCGTAGGTGACCTCGCCCTGGCAGAGGATCTTCTTGTCCACCGCGAAGGCCTTTTCCTCGACGATGCCGGCGGTGAGGACGGTCTTGAAGGTCGAGGCGGGCGGGTAGCTCGACTGGATGGCGCGGTTCATGAGGGGCGTGTTCGGATCCGCGAGGAGCTTGGCGTAGGCGTTGCCGGCGCCGAGGCCGGTAAACAGGTTCGGGTTGAACCAAGGATAGGAGACGAGGGCCAGGATCTCGCCGGTTGAAGGCTTGAGGACGACGACCGAGCCCATCCGCTGGCCCAGGGCCTTTTCGGCGACCCGCTGGATCTTGGAGTCGATCGTGAGGACGACGTTGGAGCCGGTGACGGGCGGAACGACCGAGGCCTGGTCGGAGACCACGTTCTTGCCGCGGACGTCGACCGTGCGGTATTCGCGCCCGTCCTCGCCGCGGAGGAGCTTGTCGTACTGCTTTTCGACGCCGGCCTTGCCGATGACGTCGCCGGACTGGTAGCCCTGGTTGTAGAGGAGCTTGAGCTCGTCCTTCGTGATGTCGCCGACGTAGCCGATCACCTGGGACAGCGAGCCCGTCTCGAGGTAGTTGCGGACCGGTTTGGCGTGCCAGGAGAGGCCGGGGAATTCGTCGATCCGCTCCGCGATGGAGGCCACCGTGGCGTAGGGCACGGAGCCGGCGATCTCGACGGGTTGGAAGAGATGGTAATAGGAAGGCGGCACGCGGCGCTTGATTTCCTCCACGGGAACGCCGAGGAGGCCGGAGAGGCGGTCGAAAAGCTGTTCGCGGCGATCGGCGGGGAGTTCCGCGGGGATGAGCTCGATGGCGAAGGAGTCGGTGTTGAGGACGAGGGGGAGCTGGTAGTCCCGGTCGTAGATTTCACCGCGCTGCGCGGGGATGAGGGAGGTTTGCCGGGCTATGTTCCTGGCCTTGCTGCGGTATTCGTTCCCCTTCACCACCTGGAGATAGAAAAGATAGGCGGAATAGAGGACGAAGAACGCGAGGGCGAGCGCGCCGAGGAAATCCACGCGGCGCTTGAAGGAACCCTGCTCGGGGCGGATGGAATGCTCGATCTTCATTCGCGCTTGGATTCCGTGACGAGGAGGCTCCTCGCGAGGCCGAGGAGGAGGAAGACGATGGGCGCGGCGACGCCGTTGTACGCGGCCTCGAGCCAGAGGGAGCGTCCCAGGAAGTCGTAGGATTGGAGGCCGCCGCCGAAGAGCAGGGCCAGGAAGCCCGCGCCGACGGCCTTGGCGAGCGTCCCCGCGACGCCGAGCACGAAGGGGAAGAGAAGCCGGTCGATGTAGAAGGAACCGTGCAGGAGGCCGGCGAGGGCGGCGACGAGGGTCTTCACGAAGGCGTTGAAACCGAAGGGCGCCGCGGAGATGGCGTCCTCGGCGAGGCCGGAGAGGAAGCCGGAGACCGGCCCCTCCACGAGTCCGTTCTTGTAGGATATCCAGATCAGGGCCACGAGGGCCAGGTCGGGCACGACGCCGAGGATGGCGATGGCCCCGAGCCAGGTCGACTGGATGAAGGAGCAGCCGAGGAGGAGGAGCGAGGAAAACAGGATGGTCCGGATCATGGCGTCCCTCCCTGGGCGGAAGCGGCGGCCGGGGCCGCCGGATCGACGGGCGCCTCCGGCGGAATCGGCCGGACGACGAAAACGTACTCGATGCGGGAAAAATCGAGGATGGGTTCGACCTCGATCTCGACGGAGGTCTGGTAATCGAGGACCCGCAGTTTCTTGACGCGGCCGATCGCGACGTCGGGCGGGTACACCGACTCAAAGCCCGTCGTCACGACCATGTCGCCGAACTGCGCCTCGTCCTTGGCGCGCTTCTTGACGTATTTCATCACGAGGGCGTCGTCGGCCTTGCCCTGGCCCGTGAGGAGGCCCTCGTGGCGGCTCGTGGCGAGGCGGGCCGCCACGTAGGAGCTCGCGTCGTAGAGGGGCACGACGACGCTGGAGCCGCGGCCGACCTCCAGGACCCGGCCGACGAGTCCCTCCACGCCGTCCTGGAAGGCCAGGACGGGCATGTTCTTGCGCACGCCCTCGGCCACGCCCTTGTCGATGACAAAGGTGGCGTAGAGGTTCTCCGGATCCTTGGCGACGATGCGGGCGGGCACGCGCTCGTAGGCGAGCCGCTCCGCGAAACCGAGCTGCTCCTTGAGGCGCTGGTTTTCCTGCCGGAGATCGGCGGCGCCGCGCTCGAGATTGGTGTAGCGCTCCAGCTTGGCGGCGAGCTCGTCGTAGTCCTCGCGGAGGCGCTTCAGTTCGGCGATGGAGGCGACGGTGTCGGCGACGAAATCCCCGACGGCGGAGAAGCCTTTCTGGAAGAAGCCGAACACGGTGAGGCCGACCCGCTCCGGCAGCCCGGCGAGGCTGCGGGTGGAGACCGTCACGGCGAGGAGGCTCGCCGCGAGGAGGACGACCGGGACGGCGCGCTTGATCCGGTCGGGATTCGGCGCCTTCGGGGAAGCGGCCATGGGGCTTTAGATGTTCAGGCTGTCGTAGACGCTCTGGGAGCCGTCCTGGCTCCGCATTGTCTCGAAGTACTTGCCCGCGCCGATCGCGACGCACTCGAGGGGGCGCTCCGCGAGGATGACGGGGACGCCGGTCTCCTTGGCGACGAGCTTGGGAAGGCCCTTCAAGAGGGAACCGCCGCCCGCCATCACGATGCCGCGCTCGACGATGTCGGCCGCGAGCTCGGGCGGGGTCTGGCCGAGGGTCTTCTTGATTTCCTCGACGATCTGCGTGACGGGCTCCTGGAGGGCTTCGCGGACCTCGACGGAATCGATCTCGAGGCGGCGCGGCAGGCCGGTGATGGCGTCCGTGCCCTTGATCTCCACCTTCTCGATCACCTTGTCGGGACTGGCGTTGCCGATCTCGATCTTGAGGCGCTCGGCCGTCTGCTCGCCGATGATGAGATTGTGGACGTTGCGGATGTGCTTGATGATCGCCTCATCGAATTCGTCGCCGCCGATGCAGATGGCGTCGGTGACGACCATGCCCTTGAGGGAGATGACGGAGATCTCCGTCGTGCCGCCGCCGATGTCGCAGATCATGTGGCCGGCGGGCTCGGAGATGGGGATGTCCGCGCCGATGGCGGCGGCGAGGGACTCCGCGATGACCTTCACGAAGCGGGCGCCGGCCTTGTAGGCGGAGTCCACGACGGCGTTTTCCTCGACCTTGGTGATGCAGGAGGGCACGCCGATGACCATGCGCGGCTTCACGAAGAAGCGGCGGCTGATGACCTTCTGGATGAAGTACTTGATCATCTTCTCGGTCATGTCCGGATCGGCGATGACGCCGTCGCGCAGGGGGCGCTTGGCGATGATGTCGCCGGGCGTCTTCCAGAGCATTCGCTTGGCCTCGGAGCCGACGGCGACGACCTTGTTGGTGCCGCGTTCGACGGCTACGACGGAGGGCTCGTTGACGACGATCCCCTTCCCGCGGACGTAGATCAGCGTGTTGCAGGTCCCGAGGTCGATGCCTATATCGAGGGAGAAGGAGTCGAAGATCGAGCGAATGGCCATGATGTGGATACCTCCGTAGGAGCTAGAGCTTCTCAGCTAGTTTTTGTCGCGAGGGCATGTGCATGGGATCTATGGCGACGGCGCGGCGCCAGGAGGCCCTGGCCGCGAGCGTGTCGCCTCGTTTCTGCGCCAGGAGGCCGAGACGGTAGTGCGCCTCGGCGGACATCGCGTCGTCCTTGAGGGCGAACTCAAGTTGTTCGGCGGCGCGGGAATCGTCCCCGCGCGCCTCGTAGAGGTCGGCGAGCCCGAAACGGCACTTCTCGCGGGCCAGGGCGTCTTGGCTCGCCGAGAGCGCCTCGAGGAGGAGCGACTCGGCCCGGTCGGGCCGGTTGGCCGCCATATAGGCCTTGGCGGCGGCGACGAGGAGGAAATCGGAGCGGCGCCGCTGCAAGGCGGCCTCGAAGTTGCGGACCGCCGCCTCGTGCTGGCCGAGGCCGGCGTAGGCGACCGCGAGATACTCGCGGCTGTCCGAGCCGACATAGCCGTTGGCGATCGAGGCTTCGAGCCACTTCACCGCGCCGTCGAGATAGGCGGCGCCCTTCTGGTAGTAGGCCTTGCCGAGGACATATTCGAGTTCGGCCCGCGGCAGGCCGCGCGCGGCGCGCCCCTCGGGCACGAGGGCCTTGCGGATGTTGATCACCGACTCGTCCATCAGCGCGGCCCGCTCCTCGCCCTCGGGCAACTCGAGCCCCTTGTAGAACGAGGCGAGACCCTTGAAGCCGAGGTAGAAGGGATCGAGCGGCCGCGAGGCGAGCGAGGTCGCGCAGGACGAAAGGACGCCGTCCCAGTCGCGCGCCTGCCAACGCTCGAGCACGGCGGATTTCGGCACGGCCTTGCCTGAGCCGCCGTCGAAGAAGCCGGCGCTGGACAAGCGCGCCGCGACGACGCCGGCCACCGTCAGGACGGCGAGCACCGCGAGGAGGATGAAAAGGCGCTTTCGCCGTCGCTTGGCGACATAGCTGCCGGTGTAGCCGTCGAGTGTTCTAGAAAATGATTCCATCATCGCCTGCGGCGCCCCCGGGACGCCGACTATCTTGTACCACAATACCAAGGCCGCCGTCAACGACGACCGCGTCTCGAGCGGTTCCGTCGCCTGCCGGCGGCCTTGTGCCGGCGCCCCTTTCGGGCGCCCGGGAGAAAAGAAAAATAAAAAAGGGCGGACCTATAAGCCGGGTTCCGTACCCCCTTGCGGGGGCCGTCGCCATCCATCTCGTCCGCCGGTTTCCCGGCGGCTCCCGCGCGACCTACCCGCGAATCGCTTCCCGCCCCCGAAGGGGCGGAAGGCAGGGCGAGTCGCCCTTCGCTGTTCGGCCTTGCTCGCAGCGAGGCTTGCCGTGCCGTTCCCGTCGCCGGAAACGCGGTGGGCTCTTACCCCACCCTTTCACCCTTACCCGGGAGGGTTTGGCCCGCCCCCGACGTCGCCGACGGCTTTCGCCGCCGGCGGGTATCGAAAGACGGCCCCTCTCGGGCGGTTTGCTTTCTGTTGCGCTGTCTGTCGCGCCGGCGGGTACCCGTTCGCCAGGAACGGGCTTGCGCCCGCGCGCCCGGGAGTTACCCGGCGCTGCGCCCTATCGAGCCCGGACTTTCCTCCGCGCCGCCCCTTAAGCCCCCCCGAAGGAAAGCCGGAAACGGCGCGACGGCGACGCGGCCCGCCCTTTAACAACCTAGACTACTCGTCCCTCTCGTCCATCGAGGATTCCTTGTCCCCGTCCTCGAAACCGTCGTCCTCGCCCTCTTCCTCGCCTTCCTCGGCGTAATCCTCGAGATCGGAGAGGGAACCGGACTCGATGTCCACGAAGAGCTCGTCGCCCTCGCCCTCCTCGGCCTCCTGGTGGTACAGGATGCGGGAGCAGTAGGGGCAGAAGATGATCTTGTTGCCCGACCGGACCTCGTTGACGAACTGGGCGGGAAGGATCATATAACAGCCCGTGCAGACGTAACCTTTTACGGGAACGATGCCGAGGCCCTGCTTGTTGCGGATGATCCGCTCGAACTTGAAGATGATCTCCTTCTCGATGCCCTCGGAGGAGCGGTCCTCCTCCGTGCGGAGGGCCTTGATCTCGCCGAGCTTCGAGTCGCGCTCCAGGTTGATCTTCGTCGACTTCTCGGCGATCTCGGTCTCCTGGAGCTTGATCATGGACTCATCCTTGCGCATGAGCTCCTCGACCTCGGCCAGGACGCGCTCCTCCTTCTGGAGGTCCTTCCGCAGCTGGTGCTCGCGGTCGGTGGCGTCGCGGATCTCCTTGTTGAGGGCCTCGTACTCGCGCTGGGTGGAGATCGAGTCCATCTGCTTCTCGGCCGCCTCGCGGGCCGCCTCGGCCTCGGCCAGCTGGCCGCGGAGATCCTTGACCCGGGCTTCGATCCCGTCAAACTCCTCGCGGCGCTCGACATAGGACTTGCGCACGCGCGAAAGGAGCTCTTCCTGGGCCGTCAGGGCCTTGGGAATGTCCTCGACCTCGTGCTCGATCGCGACGCGCTTGGTGAGGATCTCCTGGTATTCGCGGAGCCGTTCGAAGACTTCTTCCATCAGCATATGGCACCTCGCATGCGGGGTTTATGACGTCGTGATACCAGCCCTGGGGCTAGTGGTCCATATAGTCGCGGAGCTTCTGGCTCCTCTTGAAGTGACGGAGTTTCTTGAGCGCCTTCGCCTCGATCTGGCGGATGCGCTCGCGCGTGACGTTGAAATAGAGGCCGACCTCTTCGAGGGTGAGCGAGTAGCCGTCGTCCAGGCCGAAGCGCATCCGCAACACTTCCTGCTCGCGGGGGGGCAGGGTCGAAAGGACGGCGCGGATCTGCTCCTGGAGGAGCTTGTAGTCGGTCTGGACCGACGGATTCTCCACTTCCTTGTCCTCGATGAAGTCGCCGAGGAGGGAATCCTCGTCCTCGCCGATCGGGGTCTCGAGGGAGATCGGCTCGCGGGCGACGTTCTTGACGCTCTTGACGCGGGAGACGGGCCAGCCGAGCTGCTCGGCGATCTCCTCGTCCGTCGGCTCGCGGCCGAGCTTTTGCATGAGCTGGCGCGACTCGCGGACGACCTTGTTGATCTGCTCGATCATGTGCACCGGCACGCGGATGGTGCGGGCCTGGTCGGAGATGGAGCGGGTGATCGCCTGGCGGATCCACCAGGTCGCGTAGGTGGAGAACTTGTAGCCCTTGCGGTACTCGAACTTCTCGACGGCCTTGATGAGGCCGATGTTGCCTTCCTGCACGAGGTCGAAGAAGTGGAGGCCGCGGTTCGTGTACTTCTTGGCGATGGAGACGACGAGGCGGAGGTTGGCCTTGATGAGGCGGTCCTTCGCGTTCTTCATCATGATGCGGCCGCGGTTGATCTCCTTGGCCATCGTGATGATGCGGTCCGCGTCGGACTCGAAGGCGAGCTCCATCTCCTTGAGCTTCTTCTCCGTGACCTGGATCTGGCGGATTTTTTCCTTGATCTCGTCCGAGGAGAGCCCGAGGTTCGATTCGATCTCCTCGCGCTTCTCCTTGACCGTGAGGTTGCGGCCCAGGGTGCGGAGCTCCCGCATGTTCGAGATCTGGAGGATGCGCTCGAGCCGCTCCTGCTCCTTGCGGTACTTCTTGATCTTCTTGGCGGCGTTGATGAACTTCTCGGAGAAGGAGTTGATCTCCTCCGGGTGGATCTCCGCCTCCTTGAGCCGCCCGAGCAGGTTCTCGCGGCGATCGGCGAGCTCCTGGTCCTCCAGGGGGTCGCCGCCGCGCGCGACGATGCGCCGCTTGTGTTCGACGTATTCCTTGAGGTCGGGGAAGCAATCGCGGATGACGTCCCGGTAGAACTGGTTGAGGCGGCGCCGCTCGGCGATCTTCTCGGTGTTTTCCTTGCGCTGGAGGGAGGAATCCTTGGCCTCGCGGCGCGTTGCCTTGACCGCGATGAGATGGAACTCGGAGATCAGGACGCCGGAGCGCTTGATGATCCCCTTGATGATGTTTTCGCCCTCCTCCATCGACTTCGACAGTTCCACCTCCTGCTCGGCGGTAAGGAGGTTTTCCTTGCCGATCTCGCGGAGGTAGAGACGAATAGGGTCGTCCACGGAGGATTCTTTGTCGTTGTAGACGAGTCGCTTCTTCTCGGTCTCTTCCTTGACCGCGACCTCGTCTTCTATCTGGATTTCCTCTTCCTCGAGCTGGATGTTGTTGCTCTCGAGGAGTGCGAGAATTCCGTCTATCTTCTCCGAATTGAGAACGTGCTCCGGAAGGAAGTCCGAAAGCTCGTCGAAGCTGATCGATTTTTTCGCTTTCGCGTATTCGAGGAGCTTCGCTATCGCCGGATCGAGTTCAAGATCGTTCATCCCGCTCACCCTTCATCTTCGCTAATTCGGCGTCCAAGTACATCTTCTCGTACAAAAGGTCGTTGAGCGAGGGGCCTTCCGAATCCCGCGAGGGATCGGTCTCCCGAAAATCCGCCATGCGTTCCTGGACCTTCGCCCGTCGCCGCTCCAGGCTCCGCCGCCTGATCCTCTGCATGCCGTCCTCGACGAAACGCTCGGCGTTCTCGGAAAACTCTCCGGAAGCCGCCCGCTCGAGGACAAAGGTCCGGAGGGACTCGTCGGAAACCCGGCCGAGCGCCGCCTCGATCCCTCGCTCCTCGGCGCGGAAACTTTCCTCGAGCGCGATGTACAGGTCGCGCGCCCTGGGATCGTCGAGGTCCTCCAAGGAGAGGAGGCTCCGCACCTTGGCGAAAAGACCTTCGTTCGCCGCGATCGCGGCCATGAAGAGCAGATCGGGCGTGCGGGCGGCGGGAGCCGGCCCCGAACCTCCGTCGGGCGCTGCATGGGCGTTCCGGCGGGGCTGTATGCCCTTTTTCTGGTCTTCGTAGTCCGATCGGAGAGAACGAGGGTCCGCTCTGAGTTCGCGGGACGCCAGATCAAAGAATGCGTCCCGTTTGACTTCCGAGTCAAGTGCGTCTACATAAGGATTTAGGAAGGCTGCCGCTCGCGCTTTTCCCTCCACGCTGGCGATATCGAATAGCTCTCTGGCCCGTCGTACGAGAAATTCGCCTCCATTTATAGTCAAATCTCGAACCTTTTGCAACGACTCGGGGCCTTCTTTTTCCAGAATTTCCGAGGCGTCCTTGCCGCCGGGCAGCACGACGACCCTCGCTTCGAGCCCCGCGGCGGCCGCGAGGACCACGGATTTCTCCGCCGCGCGTTGGCCGGCGGGGTCGGCGTCGAAGGCCAACAGGAGGGTCTCAGCCCAGCGTTTGAGCAGCCTGGCTTGCTTTTCCGTGAAGGCGGTGCCCAGGGGAGCGACCGCGTTGCGGAGGCCCGCGGCATGGAAGGAGATGGCGTCCATGTAGCCCTCGCAGATGAGGGCCGTCCCTTCCTTCTTGATCGCGGGCAGGGCCTTGTCCAAGGCAAAAAGATTTTCCTGCTTGTGGAACAGGGCGGTATCGGGGCTGTTGATGTACTTTGGCCCATCCCCCTCGAGGAGGCGGCCGCCGAAGCCGACGACCTCGCCGCGCGCCTGGGCGATGGGAAACATGAGCCGGTCGGCGAACAGCGGGAAATCGGGGTGCTTCTCCGCGAAAAGCCCCGAACGCCGCAGGAAATCGCCGGAATAGCCTTTTTTTTGCAGGAAGGCATGGAGCCAGCGCCGATCCCGCGGCGCGTAGCCCAGGCGGAACTCGTCGCGGAGGGCGTCCGGGACGGCGCGGCGGCGCAACACGGCCCTGGCGCCCTCGCCCGAGGGATGCTCGACGAGCAGGTAGGTAAAGGCCGCGGCGAGCCGCTCATAGAGCTCGAGGAGGGCCCGGCGCTCGCGCTCCTCGTCGGAGGGCGCCTCTTCCTCCTCGATGGGCACGCCGGCGCGGCGCGCCAACTCCTCGAGGGCCTCGCGATAGCTGAGCTTTTCGTGCTCCCGGAGGAAGGTGACGACGTCGCCGCCCTTCCGGCAGCCGAAGCAATAGAAGAAGCCCTTGTCCTTGTCGACGTTGAAGGATGGCGTCTTCTCGCCATGGAAGGGACAGAGCCCGAGCCAACGCCCTCCCCGCTTTTCGAGGCGCACGAAATCGCCGATGACGGCGACGATATCCGTGCGGTCGAGGATGGCGCGGACGGTGGCGTCGGGGATGCGGCTCATTTGCCCCCGGCCCGCTTCACGAAGAGGCTGCGCGCCCCGACGTGCTCCTCGAGGCTTTCGGAGAAATGATGCCGGCCGGCCGCCTCGTCGACGAGGCGGAAATAGAGGTACTTCGAGCTCGCGGGACGGAAGGCCGCCTTGATGGCGGTCATCCCGGGGTTGGAGATGGGTCCCGGCGGCAGGCCGCGGTTCACGTAGGTGTTGTAGGCGTCGGGAATGGCGATGTCGCGGTCAAAGAGCCGTTCGGGGTGGGGCTTGCCCTGCTTTTCCGTGATGACGTAGACCACGGTCGCGCAGGACTGCAGGGCCATGCCGATGCGGAGGCGGTTGTAGAAGACGCTGGCCATGAGGGGCGCCTCCTCGGCGACGCGATATTCGCGCTCGATGACGGAGGCGAGGACGATCTTGGCGCGGAGTTCCTCCGGCGGGAGGGAGGCCGCCTCCGGAATGGTCGCCAGGCGCGCGCGGAAGGTCTTGAGCATGGCGCGGGCGGCCGGCGCGGCGCCGAATTCGCGCGGGAAAAAGTAG
>DAINBW010000004.1:0-20211 GCA_036732745.1 Spirochaetales bacterium
CAGCCGCGAAACCCGCCGCCAAAAAGGCGGGCGCCGACGCCGAAGCCCCCGCCCCCAAAAAGGCGACGGCCACGACGGCGGCCCCCAAGGCCTCGGCCAAAAAAGCCGCGGAGAAGCCCGCGACCAAGAAGGCGCCGGCCAAGACCACGGCGGCCAAGAAGCCGGCGGCCCAAAAGACGCCCACGAAAAAGCCGAGCGGACGCTAAGCCCCCGCGGGACTAGGTGCCATGGACCAAACGACCAGGTTGAGCGACAAGGAAGTGAGCGCCGTCCTCGCGCGGGCCGTCGAACTGCAAAAGCGCGATCTCGCGCCGCGCGAGGGCGACGGCCGGCTGACCGTGGCCGAGCTCGAATCGATCGCGAAGGAGAGCGGCATCGATCCGGAGTATCTCCGCTTGGCCCTCGCGGAGAAACACTTGGCGCCCGGGGCCGCGGCGCCCGGCGAACGCGCCGGCGGGATGCCGCGCTTCGTCGAGACGAGCCTGGCGACCGATGGCGAGCTTTCCCCCGAAGCCTTCGAGGATCTGACCCTGCGCCTCCCGGCCATCGCCAACGAGCCGGGAAGCGTCCAGATCCTCGGCAAGGCCATCGTCTTCAATCGCGACCACAACGCCTTCACGACGAACTACGGCGTGCCCTTTTCCGTATCCGTCCGGAACCGGGAGGGAAAAACCCTCATCCAAACCCGGGAGAACCTGGGCATCTGGGCGCGGGCGACCATCTGGTCCTTGGCCCTTGCGCCGGTGCCCCTGGGCGCCCTTTCGGGAGGGCTCCTCGGCGGCGGCCTCTTGGGCACGCTCGCGGGCGGCCTCGCCGCCGGCGCCCTCGGCTACGCCTTGGCGCGGCCCTACTGGAAGTGGTACTGGAACAGCCGCAAGCGGAAGCACGACCGCCTCGTAAACGATCTGCTTCGCGAAATCAGGGCTCGGCCGGCCGCCCGATAGCGGCGGCGGGCCGCGACAGACCGCCCCTTTTTTCCCCCTGCCCGTCGTCAATCCGCCAGCACCGCCTCGAGCTTCCACAGCGCCGCCCGGTACTCCGCGAGGCGCGACCAGCCATCCGCCGTCGTCTCGAGAGCGTCGAGGAGGGCGCGAAGCCAAGCCGCCTCCATGCCGGCGCCCGCGTCGCGCTCGGCCCTGAGGCGCGTTATCTGCTCCCGGTGACCCTCCAGCTTGAGAAGGTCGTATTCGAGGCGCACCCGCGCCAGGTCGAGGTCGAGGAGGGCGCCGCGGACGTGCGCGTCCACGGCGGCACGCGCGGATTCGGCCTGGGCGCGGGCCTCGGCGAGCTGGGCCTCGGCCTTGGCGAGCCCCGCCCGGCCAGAGCCGCCGTCGAAGAGCGAGACCTTGCCCGCCACGGTCAGGTTGAGCGTCCAGTCGTCCTTGTCCTCCCAGCCGTCCTGGACGTAGGGCAGGCGCGAGCCCGCGTAGGAAAGGTCCAGCTGGAGGGCCAGGTCGGGCAGGAAGTTGCGCGATCCCGCCGCGAGCCGCCGGCCCGCCTCGCGCGCGGCCTCCAGGCTCCCGACGAGCGCCAGGTCGAGGGAGCCGCGGCGGGCGGCTTCGGCGAGGCCCGCGGCGTCCAGCCGCGGCTTGCCGGCGGCCGGAGCCTCGAGGCCGAGCTCGCCGAAGGAGAGCCCGGGCCGCCCGGTCAGGCCGCGGAGCTCCTGGAGAAGGAGTTCCCTCCGCTGGTTGACGGAGGCGCGGGCCAGGTCCACCTCCTTCACGTCGATGCGCGCCTGGATGAGATCGACCTGGGTGATGAAGCCCGCCTTCCGGCTCTCCTCGGAGATGAAGACGAGCCGCGCGCCGATGTCGGCCTGGAGGCCGAGCGTCTCGTCGACGCGCCCGAGAATGGCCAGGCTTTCCGAGGTCGCGCCGAGCTTGACGAGGAGCTCGCGCCGCGCCTTCTCGTAGGACAAGCTGGAAGCCGCCTTGCCGGCCCTGGCCATGTCGACGCCGGCCTTCGTCTTGCCCCAGGTGAACAAGGGCTGGGTCAGGATCAGCCCCGCCTTGCCGTAATAGGGATCGCCGGCGGGCATGAGGGCTACGGCTGTTGAAGGCAGAAGCATCGGAATCGTAGCGAAAGCCCCCGCCGGGATCTCGATCGCGTCCATCGGATTGGCGATGCCGGTGAGCGAAAGTGTCGCGTCGATCCGCGGCAGGCGTCGCGCGCGGGCCATGGCGAGGTCGGCCTCCGAGCCGGCCAAAGCGGCGCGGGCCGCGACCAGGCCGGGATTCCGTTCCTCCGCGAGGGCCGCCAGGGCGGCGGGCCCCAGGCGGCCGGATTCGGCCGGGTCGGCCGCGCCGGGCTTCGCCGGGGCGGCGCCCGCGAAGGGGGCGCTGAAATCGGCCAACGCGCCGAGACCCGCGGCGAGCTCGAAGGCCGCGCGCTCCAGGTTGTCGGGATTGGAGACGGGCGCGGCCGCGGCCGCGGCGCCCGCCGCCGCGAGCAGGACGGCCGCGGACAGGCGCGCCGCGGACAGGCGGGCCGCGGAGGCGGCGGCCCGGGGCCGTCGGCCCGCGCGGTCCTTCGCGGCCGCTTCGATGAGCTTCGTGATCGTCTTCATTCCTGCACCTCGTCGCCGACGGGGGCGATGACCGCGCCCTTCCGTTCTTTCATGCGGTGAACACGCCGCTCCACGGCCTCGTAAAGGGAGGGCACGACGAAGAGGGTGATGAGGGTGCTCGTCGTGAGGCCGCCGAGGATCGCCTGACCCAAGGGGGCGTAGACCTCGGAGCCGTCGCCCTTCGCGAGGGCCATGGGGATGACGCCGACTATCGTCGTGAGCGTCGTCATCAGGATGGGCTTGAGCCTGCTCGCGGCGGCCGCCACGGTCGCCTCGCGGAGTTCCATCAAGTCGCGGCGACGCAGGAGATTCGTGAAGTCGACCATGACGATCGCGTTGTTGACGACCGTGCCGCCGAGCGTGATGAGGGCCAGCATGGCGATGATGGAGAGGGCGGAGCCGAAGGCCATGAGCCCCACGGTGACGCCGATGAGGCAGAAGGGCACGGAGGCCATGATGACGAGGGGCTGGGCGTAGCGCTCGAACTGGATGACCATCACGGCGTAGACGAGGAAGATGGAAATCCCGAGGACGAGGAGGAGGCTCCGCATGGAATCGCCGATGAGTTCGCTGGTGCCGGTGGGCTCCCAGCCCACGCCCGGCGGCAGGGCCAGGTCGCCGAGGGCCTTCGTCATGCGGCGGGAGACGCCGCCCTGGTCCTCGCCCTTGAGGTAGCCGACGAGCTCGACGGTATAGGCTCGGTTCTTCTTCGTAATCGTGGAGATGCCGGTTTCGGTCCGCAGTTCCGAGAAGGCGGCGAAGCGCACGCTCCGGCCGTCGCTCGTCACGAGGCTGATGCGGTCCAGGACGTCCCGCTCGACCGGACGATCCGCCAGGGCGGTGGTGACGACGATGGGCAGGTCGCCCTCGGGCCCCGCGAACTGCCCGGCCTCGAGGCCGGTGAAGACGAGGCGCGCGGCCGTGCCCGCCTCGTAGGGCGTGACGCCCAAGGTGGCCATCGAGCGTTGCGAAAGATCGGCGTAGAGCTGGGGCCGCGAGACGTCGACGCCGAGCTCCGCGGAGACGACGTCGGGATCCTGCTCAAGGAGGCCCTTCGCCGTCCGGGCGGCCGCCGCCACCTGGTCGACGTCGGTCCCGTAGAAGGAGAGGCGATAGCCCTGGCCGCCCGTGGCCAGGGCGAGGAGGGCGTCGCAGCCGCCGTTCACCACCGCCACCTCGACGTCGGGCACCTCGCGCGCGACGGCCTCGCGGACGAGGGGAATGAGCTCGTGGACGCTCCGCTCCCGTTCCGCGGCGGGCAGGAGCCGCACGCGGCCGAAGCCCTTGTCCGGCGTGCCGGCAATGGCCAGGGAGCTCGAGGCGCCGGCGTAGTACACGGCCGCGTCGGTCTCCGGCACGATGCGCGACACCAAGGACTCGATCTCGGCCATCTTCGCCGCGCTCCGCTCCAGGGAATAGCCCGCGGGCATCCGGACGTGGATCTCGAACTCGCCCGTGTCCGTCGGCGGGATGAAGGAGACCGGCAGCATGCCGAGGAGGAGCACCGAGGCGGCGAGGACGGAGGCCGAGAGGCCGAAGAGCCAGGCCTTGTCCCCCAGGGCGCGGCGCAGGAGGCGCGCGTAGGCGGCTTCGAGGGCGGCCACGGCGCGGTCGATGCCGCCCTCGATCCGCTCGAAGATCGCCGGCTTCCGCGCGGGCCCGCCCTCGCGGAGGATCTTTGTCGTGAGGAAGGGCACGACGACCAGGGCGTACAGGGCGGAGGCCGCCAGGGCGTAGACGATGGTCAGGGAGAGGTCCTTCATCACGATGCCGATGATGCCCGTGAGGAAGATGAGGGGCACGAAGACGACGACGGTGGTGACCGTGCTCGCGAGCACCGCGCCGCCCACCTCGTCGGCGCCGCGGCTCGCGGCCAGCTTGCGGTTCCCCTCCTTGAGATACCAGTCCCAGGTGTTTTCGATGATGACGATGGAGGCGTCGACGATCATGCCGATCGCCACCGTGATGCCCGCGAGGGACAGGAGGTTGAGCGTCTGGCCGGCGAGCCGCATGCCGACGATGGTGATGAGCGTCGAGACGGGGATGGAGCCGCCGACGATGAGCGTGGCGCGCCAGTCGTGGAGGAAAAGGAGGATTACGAGGATCGAGAGCAGGGTTCCCATGAGGGCGCTCTCCACGACGATCGCGAGCGAGTCCTCGGTGGTCACGGCCTGGTCGGTCAGGGTCTTCCAGCCGACGGTCCCGTCCAACCGGGCGGAGAATGCGTCGAGTTCCGTCTTGGCCGCCTTCACGATCTCGATGGTGTTGCCGTCGTCCCGCTTGAGGAGATCGAGGACGACGACATCCTTCCCGCCGGCCAGGATCCGGAACTCGGGCGGCTCGTCCTCGAAGGAAATCGAGGCGACGTCGCCAAGGTAGATGGCCGCGCCGTCCTTCGCCCCCACCGCCACGCCCGCCGCCTCCTCGATGCTCCGGAAGGCGCCGCGCGTGGTCAGGGAGAGGCGGTCGCCCCGCCAGTCCGCGCCGCCCGCGGGCAGGTTGCGGTTCGCGTAGCGGAGCGCCTCGTAGACCCGGAGGAGCGAGATGCCGCGGGCCTCGAGGCGCGCCAGGTCGAGTTCGACCCGCACGCGGCGCGCGTCCTCGCCCTGGACGTTCACCTTGGAAACGCCGGGGATGCGCGCCAGCCGCGGCACGAGGTCCTCGTCCAGGCGCTTCGCGAGCGCGACACGGTCCATCGTCGCGTCGATGCGGACGGAGAAGATGGGGAGGACGCCGCTCGCCTCCGTCACGATGATCTCCGGTTCGCCGCGGATCCCCTCCGGCAACTCGTCGCGGACGGCGTTGAGGAGCTCGCGGATCTGCGGCAGCTTCTCGTAGACGTCCACGCCGTCGCGGAAGTCCATGGAAACCATCGAGTAGGAGTCCGAACTCGTGGACTCGAGGGAGCTCATCCCCGCCAGCGTGGAAAGCTGGTTTTCGATCTCCCGGGTGACCGTGCGCTCGATCTCGCGGGCTGAGGCGCCCGGATAGGCCGTGACGACGATGGCCCCCGGCAAGCCGACGGAAGGGATCATCTCGCGGTTCAGGGCGACGTAGGACAGCCCGGCGAAGACGAGGAGCGAAAAGAGGAGGATCCCGATGATCGCGGGGTGCTTGATCGAAAAGTCGGCGAGTTTCATGGCGTCTTCGCCTCCCCCACGACGCGGACCGCGGAACCTTCCCGGAGAAAATGCTGACCCTCGACGATGAAGGTCTTCCCCGACTCGGAGTCCGGTATCGCAAAGCGCTCGTCCGTGGAGAAGCCGGGAGAGAGCGCCATCGATCGGGCCGTCGCCGTGCCGTCGGCCGCGGTCTCCGCGTACCAGAGGGTGTTCCCGCCGATCAGGGCCGAGTAGGGCAAGGACCATTGGCCTTCCCGCCGCTCGAGCGTGAAGACGGCGACCACGGACATGCCGGGCCGGAGGAGCGAGGTGTCTCCGCCGAGCTCGCAACTCACCTCGAAGGTCTTGTTTTCCGCGGAGACGAAAGGCGCCACGGAGCTGATCGCCGCGCGGTGCTCGCCCGCGCCTTCCTGGCTCACGCGGACGGCCACGGCCGAAGGCCGACCGTCCGCCCCGCGGGCGCTGAACTCGGCGTAGTATCGCTCCGGAACGCGGGCGCGGACCACGAGGCGGGAGAGATCGCCTATCGTCACGAGGGGCCGCTCCGGCGCGGCTATCGCCCCCGCGGAGAGATGCCGGACAAGAACGACGCCGTCCACGGGGCTCGTCACGCTCGCGTACTGGAGCTGGAGCTTGGCGAGCTCGTATTGGGACTTGGCGGCGTCGAACTGGGCCCGCGCCTGGTCGTAGCTTTGCTGGCTCGTCGCCCCGGCCTTGTAGAGCTGCTCGACGCGCTCCCAGGAACTCTTGGCTGCGAGCCAACCGGCCTCGGCCTGGCCCAGCTGGAGCCGGAAGCGCTCGGCGTCGATGCGGGCTATGACCTGCCCCTTCCGCACCCGGTCGCCGGCGTCCACGTCGAGACCTTCAAGGATGCCGGAGACGAGGGGGAGAACGGTCACCATGCTCTCGCTCTCGACGTAGGCGTTGAGGCGGAGCTCCCGCGCCAGGGGCAGCATCGCGGGTCGGGCCACGATGACCGGGGCGGCGATCGCCGCCTCCTTGGCATCTTCCTTGCTTGCCGCCTTCCAGCGAACGAGAGCCGCGCCGCCGACGATCGCGGCGAGGAGAAGCCAGGCAAGGAGCCTGGCGGGGCGTAGGGGACGCTTCATAGGACCGCCTCCGGAGGGGATAGGAAGGAATAGGAGGAAAGACTCTCCGCCCCCAGGGGGGAGGCGGCGCCGAGGAACAAGATCTTGATGGATTCCTGAAGGATCTCGGGTCGCGTGAAGGGCTCGTCCTCGGGATCATCGAGATAGAGAAGACCCTCCACCATGTTGATCACGACATAGGTCAGCTTGCGGTGGTCGACGTCGGCCCGGACATAGCCCAGCGTCGCGCCCTCCTCCACGATGCCCGAGATGAGCGACAGGAGGCTCCGCCGGAATTCCCGGTACAGCGAGGCCGAACGCGGGTGAATGGAGGGGCCCCCGCCCTGGCGGAACAGCCGCGAGCTTTCCCGTACCCGCCGGAAGCCCTCTTCCGTGACGCGGTTGAGCTTGGTCACGAAATCGAGCCCCGGGTCCCGCGCGATCGCCTCAAGGCTCGCGATGGTGGCCTTGAAGGACCCCTCGAACACGGCGTCGAGGAGCTCGAGGCGCGAGGCGAAATAGTTGTAGAGCGTCTTCCTGCTCACGCCGGAGCGCAGGGCGGCGGCGTCCATGGAGAAGCCGCGGATGCCGAGGTCGCGGAGGGCCTCGACGGAACCGGCGATGATCTGCTCGCGGAGCCCGTCAGCCATGGCGGCCAGCTTTACACAAATTACTCATTTGTTGTGTAGTTTACTAAGCGGGCTTGCGACGGTCAAGCGGGAGGCCTGAGCCGGACTTGCCCTCCAGTCGCGATCGTCCTGATCGCTCCTTCCGGGCCGGCTCCGCGCGCTGGCGGCGCGCATCCCTGCGCGCCTTCCGCCGCTGCCGCGGCGCGCGCGCTCCGCTTCAAGTCCAGCAAGGCCCACCACCACCAAGGTGGCACTCGAAATGAGAAAGGTGGCGTCTGAAATGAAATTGGGCCCTGCTGGACTTGAACCAGCGACCTACGGATTATGAGTCCGCAGCTCTAACCGACTGAGCTAAGGGCCCGAGAATGGGTCTTCCTATAAAGGCATAGGGGCGGAAAAAAGTCAATCGGCGGCGGTTTTGCGCCGAATTCCTTAGTGAAAAGCTTTGTCCGGACCTATAATTACGGGCCGGAAACAGCGTCGCGCCATTCCCGTTCGAACGCCGCGCGGCGACAGCCGAGGGGTCCTTCATGCGCAAGATACCAGTCGTCTCGAGCGACGAGAAGCTCAACGAGATAATCCGCCTCGAATGCGCCCGCTTCGGGACCGAGTTCACGCCCGTGTTCTTCCGCAACCGCGACGAGGTGATCGAGTTCCTCATGTACGAGCTTCCGGAGATCAAGATCCTCTACTTCTCCGACAAGTCCGTCGACTGCCGCGCCATCCTCGAGGAGATCCGCAAGGATCCCTGGCTCCACTACGGCGGCATCGTCGCCATCCACGACGACGCGAACGAAAAGGAGCTCCTCGAGGCCATGCGGGACGCGAACATCATCGCCGTCCTCCGCGCGAGGGAATTCGTGACGAACCTTCCCCGCCTCCTCAAGATCCTCCGCCAGAACAAGCAGATCCTCTTCCAGCGCGGCATCCAGCAGCACCTGCTCAAGACGATCTCCGGCGCCTTCGTGATGGACAACGACCCCCTCGACATCACGACCTACGCCAACCTCGTCACGAACTATCTCTACAACGCGAACCTCATCGGCCGCGAGGAGAAGGAAAAGCTCCACGTCGCCCTTCTCGAACTCCTCATCAACGCCATCGAACACGGCAATTGCCGCATCGGCTTCGACGAGAAGACCGCCTGGCTCGAATCGAACGGCGACATCATGGACCTGATCCGCGAGAAGAACCGCGATCCGGCGGTCCGGGCGCGCAAGGTGTACTTCTCCTACACGATCACGCCGGAGCGCTCTCGCTTCGAGATCCGCGACGAGGGCGAGGGCTTCGATTGGCGATCGCGCCTCTCCATCCACGCCGACGAGCCGGGGCTCCACGGCATGGGCATGAAGATGGCCAACCTTTACACGAAGCAGCTCTCCTACAACGACAAGGGCAACGAGGTCAGCTTCGAGGTGGAGCACCGCCGCGGCGAGTCGAACTCCATCCCGATGATCTTCGCCTCGGCGGACGAAGCCCGTTTCGCGGACGGCGAGTACGTCTGCCGCGAGGGCGAGGAATCCGACGTCCTTTACTACATCGTCTCCGGCACCCTCTACGTCTATTCGAAGGGCAAGCTCGTCTCCTCGCTCTCCCCCGACGACATGTTCATGGGCGAGATGTCCTTCCTCCTCTCCAACCGCCGCTCCGCGACGGTGGTGGCGAAGGGCCCCTGCGTCCTCATCAAGATCTCCAAGCAGGACTTCGTGAACCTCATCAAGGAGAATCCCCACTACGGGATCTTCCTCGCCCGGCTCCTCGCCCAGCGCCTGGCCCGCCTCAACGCGCGCACGGCCCGCCTCAACACCGAGTACCTGAAGCTCAAGGCGGTTTGCGGCGAGACCGGCGCCGGGCTCGGGACGCCCCCGGCCGCCCGCTCCTAGTAGTTCTCCTCCATCCGGATCTTGGAGACCTTTCCCGTGACCTTGAGGTCGTGGAAGAGGGCCTCGACGTCGACGCTGATCGGGACGCGGACGAGCAGGTTCAGGCGGGTCTGCTTCTTCGTCATCGACTGCACGGCGTCCAAGGACTGGAGCCGGACCTTGTGGGCCTTCAGCACCTCGAAGAGCTTCTTGCGGTTCATCGTCTTCTCGTCGTAATCGATGCGGAGCACCTTGATGCGCTCGGTCGGGAAGAAGTGCCGCTCCACGGGCTCGAGGAGGGAGAGCGTGCCGATCACGAGGCCCAGGCCGATGAGGCCGGGGCCCCACATGCCGGCGCCGATCGCCATGCCGATCGCGGCCACCACCCAGATGGAGGCGGCGGTCGTCAGGCCCTTCATGTTGTTGCCGATCTTGATGAAGGCGCCCGCGCCGAGGAAGCCGATGCCGGAGACGACCTGGGCCGCGATGCGGCCGGGGTCGCCCTTGTCGTAGCCGAAGGCCTGGGGCATCCAGATCGACAGGAGCATGAGGAGGGTCGCGCCCAGGCAGATGAGGATGTGGGTGCGAAGGCCCGCGGTCTGGCGGCGGATCTCGCGCTCGATGCCGACGATGCCGCCGGCGACAAGGGCCAGGAGAAGCCGCGCCAGGGCCGCCTCGGTCGTGAGTTCCGTCTGGGAAAGCAGGGCGATGAGGTCCATGCCTAGGCCCTCTCTTTCTTGAGCCAGGCCTCGCGGTTCCGCTTCACGAAGGGCGCGTGGAAGGCCAGGTGGTCGCGGTAGGTCTCGAGGAGCTCGGACAAGAGGACGCGGCCTCGGCTCGGATGCTGGATCCAGAAGCCTTCCCAATCCGCGTCGACCAGGGCCCGGAGCGTGGCGCAGGCGGCGGAGCGCAGGGCCCGCGCGGCGGCGAGGCAGGCCCGGCCGTCGCTCGAATCGTAATGGAGCCGGGAGCGCCAGGCCTCCTCTTCCCAGACGGGGACGGCGAAGCCGGGTTCGGCCACCGCGGCCCTGATCCGGAAGTAGGTGGCGGCCTCGGCGTCCAGGAGGTGGACGAGGTGGTCGTTGATCGACCAAGCCTCGGGGAGGGCCGGGACGAAGCGGAGCGCCTCGTCCCCGAGGCCGGCCAGCAAACCGTCCAGCGCGGAAAGGGCGCTTTCAAAGCGCGTTATGAGCTCGAGTTTGTCGTCGCGGTTCATGGGCATCCTTCTTTCGTGGCAGCCTTCAATCTTAGCGCTTCGACCGGCGCCTCGCCAGTGCCGAGGCGCCGAGGACAAGGCCCGCCACGACGAGGACGCCGAGGCCGATCGCGATCCGCGTCGTCCAGCGCGCCTTGTCGAGGAGCTCGCCGAAATCCGCGGAGGAACGCCGCGTGATCCGCCCCTCCGCCGCCGCGTAGCGCGCGGGCAGCTCGGGAAGGCCGTCCGCGTCGGCGTCGGCGAAGCTCCGGAGGTAATCGGCCAGGCTGGTCCAGCTCTTCTTTTCCTGGACGCCAGGCGCGGCCGCGTCGCCGTCGACGATCGCGTCCTCCAGGCGCTCCAGGGGCTTGCCGTTCCGGTCCTTGGGTTCCACGGAGAGGATGCCCTTGGAGACGCGGCTCACGTAGCCGACCATCTTGCCGGCGTAGAGATCCATGACGACGCGGTAGAGCCGTTTCGGATCGAGGCGCTTCCAGGTCCCGTCGCCCTCCTCGATCTCGACGCTCCGCGGCACGACCCGGTCCATGGGCAGGCGGAGGGGATTGGTCCTGAAGCGCAGGCCGGCCACGTCCAGCTTGGCGTCGCTCTTGAGGCCCGCGATGGTCCCCTGCACCTCAAGGATGTTGAGGAGTTCCGCGCCCGTCACCCAGGCGGAGATGAGGGGGTAGCCGACGACGCCGTCCTCGCCGATGCCCAGGGACAGGACGCGGAACACGTCGCCGACGGCGATCGGGCCTGGCCGCAGGTCGTCGCGCGTCAGGCCGGAGGGCTGGATAGCGATCAGGGGGGCGCCGGCCGCGCTCGGATCGGCGGCCCGCAGGGCGGCGCGATAGCCGTCGGCGATCAGGTTGCCGAGCCCCGAGTCGACGCCGGCCGCCGTCGCCGGAGCCTCGGCGGCCAGCGCGAAGCCGCCCTCCGCGATCGCCGTTTCCGCCCGGAGGCCGAAGCGCGAAAAGTACTCCCGGTCGGTCTTGGCCTGGAAGTCGGCCACGAGCGCGGCGACCGCGGGATCTTCCGGCAGCGCGGCGTCCATCGGCGAGAGCCGGTAGGAGAGGACGCGTTCGGCTCCCTTCTTGCCCGGATCGAGGACGAGCTCGCCGAGGGCCCTGCCATAGGAGCCGGCGGAGACGATGAGGCAGTCGCCCTCGACCAAGGGCTTTTCGATCGTGGTGTGCGAGTGGCCCGAGACGATGACGTCGATGCCGGGCACCGCCTTGGCCAGAAGCTGGTCCGCGGAGCGCTTGGGATCGCGGCTCGTCCCGCCGTGGGACAGGCACACGACAAGCTCGGCGCCCGCCGCCTTGAGCGCGGCCACCGATTTCCTCGCCGCCTCGATCGGATCGCCGAAAACGAGGGGCCAGGCATAGGGAGAGTCGTCCGCCGCATCCTTGCCGAGGAGACCGAACACGCCGATCTTGCGGCCGCCGCGCTCCAGCATCGCCGTCGGCGCGATGCCGTAGGCGGCGAAGGCCGCGGCCAGGGCCTCGGTGGCGGCGTTCCCCTTCCCCGTCTCGGGGAAGACGACGTTCGCGGCCAGGAGCGGCGGGCGCGGTCCCGCTGCCGCGGCGGCCCGGGCCAGCGTCGCCGCCAGGCCGTCGGGGTGGAAATCGAATTCGTGGTTGCCCAAGGTCAGCGCGTCATAGCCCATCGCGCCCATGACGCGGAGCTCCGCGGCCTCCTCGCGGGAAATGGCGTGAAAGGGCGTGCCCATCGTGAAGTCGCCCGCGTCCACGAGAATGGCGCGGCCGCCGGCTTCGGCCTTCGCCGCCTGGGCCCGCGCGGCGATCCTGGCATAGCCGCCGACCAGGCGCGTCGTCCCGTCCCGGCCGGTCTCGGGCCGCGGAGCCAGCGACGAATGCAGGTCGTGGGTAAACAGGATCGTCAGGCTGCTTGAGGCGGCGGCGCCGCCCGGCGCGTCTTGGGCCGGCGCTGCCGCTAGGGCCGCCAAGGAAAGGATGGCGGCCGCGAAGGCCGCGGAAAAGGGAGTACGACGGGGAGCGCGCATGGAGCCTCCAGCGGGGGGGTGGATCGAGACCGGCGTCCCGATCCACGCAGTATAGCGTATCTTTTGAGGCGCGCCCGAAAAAACGCGCCCTCAGGGCCGGCCGAAACCCGCCGCCGGCGAGGCCTTCCCCAAGGCCAGGCTCCACCGCCCGGGGCGCGGCTCCACGAGGCGGAGCGGTCCCGGATCCCCCCCGGCGGCGCCGGCCAACGGTCCGGATTGGCAATAGTTGGCCTCGTTCGCGAGGAGTTCGCCGACGCCGAATTCGCCGCCCTTGTCCTCCCCCAGGAAATAGGCGCCGCCTGCCTCGGCCGCGAGCAGGCAGGCGCGGAGCGAAAGCTTTCCGCGATTGAAGAGGGCCTGCCCTTTTTCCCGCGCCCGGTTGCCCGCGATGCCGCAGCGCTCCAGCTCGAGGATGCCGCCCGCCAGGTCCACGCCGCCGCCCCGGCCGGCCGCGACGTTGCCGAAAAGGACGGAGTCGACAAGCCGGGCCCGCCCCTCGCAGGAAACATGGAGGCCGCCGCCCGCGCTCACCGCCTCGTTGAAGGCGATGAGGCTGTTTTCGACCAGGGCCTGGCCGCCCTTTTCGATCCGGAGGCCCGCGCCGCCGCCGCCGCAATCGACGCCGGCGTACTGGTCGGCGGGCGGACGCTTCAGGCCCTTGTTCCGCGCGATGACGCAACGCCGCAGGGTCAGCTTGCCCTCGGTCCAGACCCCGACGCCGTAGGTGGCGCGGTTTTCCACGATGGCGCAGTCCTCCATGAGGAGCTCGCCGGAATTGGCGACGCCGCCGCCGCGACGCGGCACGGCCGTTATCCTGCCGCCGCGGAGGGTCAGACCCCGGACATAGGCCTGGCCGCCGGCGGCGACCTCAAGGACGCGATCGGTCGCCTCCTCGGCCGAGGCGGCCGCCTCCAGCACCGTCTCCCCGGCGCCGAAACCGATGATGGTGACGATTCCCGAGACACGGATGCCCGCCTCGCGGTGCACCGCGTCCATGACGCAGATTATGCGTCTTCCGTCGTCGGGGGCGGCCAAGGCTGCGCGGATGGTCGGGAACTCGCGGCCGGCGCCGACGATCTTGTAGCCACCCGGCGCCGCCAGGATCGCGGCGCGCCGCGCGGCGGCTTCCGCCGGGTCGAGTGGCGGCGAAGGCAGTGGATAGCCGCGCTCCTCCAAGGAGGCGCCTCCGGGCGGCGTCGATGTCGCCGCGGACAGGGGGGACGGCGTGCTCAGAAAAGCCAACAGCGCCGCCAAGGCCAGCAGGAAAAATCGGGAGTTTTCCCTAGTCGTTTTACCCATACGCTAGCATTGCCCCTTTTCCCGCCGGATGCAAGCGAAAAAAAACGGCCCCGGGCTTCCCCGGGGCCGCGATTGCCGTCAGGTCGGCGAGCCTAGGCCGTGACCGCGACCTTCTTCTTCGCGCCCATGACGTCGGTTTCGACGAGCGCGTAGCACTTGGTCGGGCACTTCTCCACGCACTTGCCGCAGCTCGTGCACTTGGCGTAGTCGGTGACCGGGATGCCGTTGACCATGGCGATGCAGGCCTCCGGGCAGATCTTCACGCAGGCCTCGCACTTGATGCAGCCGGCCTTGCAGGCCTTCATCACGTTGGCCTTGACCACGTTGCGGTTGGAGCAGAGGACGACCGAGCCCTTGCGGGACTTCGGAACGATGGCGAAGAGCTTCTGGGGGCACTCCTCGGCGCACATGCCGCAACCGGTGCACTTGGCGTAGTCGACCTTGGGAAGGCCGTCGTCGCCCATCGTCAGGGCGTCGAACTTGCAGACCGCCACGCAGTCGCCGAAGCCCTGGCAGCCCCAGGCGCAGGCCTTGGTGGATCCGGTGGACAGCTTGGCGCCGCGGCAGGTCGGAATGCCGACGTAGGCTCCCTTGTCCAGGGCCTTTTCCTTCGTGCCGGAGCAGAGGAGAACGGAGACAAGGTCCTCCGCGGCGGCGGCGACGCCCACGAGGGCGGCGACGGCCTCGGCGGTGTGGGAGCCGCCCGCGGAGCAGAGGTTCGGACCGGCGCGCCGGGCCGCCACGGCCTCGGCGTAGCCGTCGCAGCCGGGATAGCCGCAACCGCCGCAGTTGGCGCCGGGCAGGACGCCGCGGACGGCGTCCACGAGGGGATCGCGCTCGACCTTGAACTTCTCCTGGAAGAAGCCGAGGGCCAGGCCCAGGATGAAGGCGAGGGCGACCGAGAATCCGAGGGTGATTAGGACGATCGTGAGCATTTCCCGGACTCCTTACTTGATCAGGCCGGCGAAGCCCATGAAGGCCATCGCGATGAGGCTCGTCGCCGCGAAGAGGATCGGCGTGCCCTGGAGGAACTTCGGCACCGGGCTGTTCTTGATGCGGATGCGAACGCCGGCCAGGAGGACCATCGCGAGGAGGTAGCCGGCGGAGACGCCGAGCGAGTACACGATGGACTCGATGAAGTTGTAGTTGTAGGAGATGTTCTCGAAGGTGACCGCGAGGATGGCGCAGTTCGTCGTGATGAGGGGCAGGTAGATGCCCATCGCCGCGTAGAGGCCCGGCACGTTCTTCTTCAGGTAGAACTCGACGAGCTGGACCAGGGAGGCGATGACCAGGATGAACACGAGGATCTGCAGGAACTCGAGGTGCAGCGGCACGAGGACGAAGTTGTAGAGGGGCCAGGTCGCCGCCGTCGCGAGGACGGTGACGAAGGTGACCGCGAAGCCCATGCCGACGGACTGGCCGACGTCGCTCGTCATCCCGATGTAGGAGCACAGCGCGATGTAGCGCATGAGGACGACGTTGTTGATCAGCAGGGCGATGATGAAGATCTTGGTCATGCCGCTTCCTCCTGGGCCCCGGCCTTCGCCGCGGCGGATTTCTGCATGCGGCCCTTGAGCCAGATGTTGAGGGAGATGAAGAGGGCGAACACGAGGAAGCCGCCCGGAGAGAGGATGAAGAAGATGATGGGCTCGTAGCTCGAGGGCATCACCTGGATGCCGGCGAAGGTCCCGTTGCCGAGGACCTCGCGGATGGCCGCGATGCCGACCATGACCCAGGTGTAGCCGAGGCCCATGCCGAAGGAATCGGCGACGCAGTCCAGGACCTTCTGCTTGTAGGCGAAGGCCTCGACGCGACCCATGATGATGCAGTTGACGACGATGAGGGGGATGAAGACGCCCATGCTCTTGGAGAGCTCGGGGAAATAGGCCTTCATCACGAGGTCGATGATCGTCGTGAAGGCGGCGATGACGATGATGAAGATCGGCATGCGCACCGAGCTCGGGATCACCTTGCGGAACATCGAGATGATGACCTCGGAGAAGAGCATGACGAAGGTCATCGCAAGGCCCATGCCGACGGCGTTGTTGACGTTCGTCGTGACGGCGAGGGCCGAGCAGAGGCCGATCATCAGCATGAGGAGGGGATTCTCGAAGATGATTCCCTGCTTGAACACGTTCCAGAGTCGCTTCATGTCACTTACCTCCCGAGGCGGGCGCGGGCTGCATGGCGAGGGCCTCGAGCTTCGCGGCCGCCGCGTCGGCCGCGGTCTTGATCATCTTGGTCAGCGCCTTCGAGGTGATCGTCGAGGCGGTGATCACGGCGACGTCCTGCTTGACCTCGAAGGGATCCGTGATGGCCTTGCCCGTGAACTGGCCGGGGAATGTCGTCTTCTTGGACTTGTCGACGAAGTAGCTCGGGTTCATCGCGTTGGCGCCGAGGCCGGGCGTGTCCTTGCCGTCCAGGACCCGCGCGCCGGCGATGCGCCGGTCGAGGCCGAGGCCGACGAGGACGATCGAGGTGCCGCCGTAGCTCTGGCCGCTCGCCTTGATCGCCATGCCGATGGGCGTGCCGCCCTTCTCGGCGAGATAGGCCGCTTCGAACTTGACGGCGGGGTCGGAGCTCACCGCTTCCGCGGAGATGTCCTTGAAGCCCTCGGCCTCGGGGAAGATGCCCTTGAGGGAGTCGTTGAGCTGGATCTGGGCCTGGGCGGCGATCCGCTCCGCCGTGCCGGCGTAGACGAAGGCGAGGCCCACGCAGGCGGCCGCGGCGAAGGCCGCGAGGATGAGGCCGAGCTTGGCGAATTGCTTGATCATTTCGCGGCCTCCTTCGCGGGCGCGGCGGCCTTGGCCGGCTTCTTGGGCGCGACGTAGCCGTACTTCTTCACCCGAAGCTTGTCGAGGAAGGGAGAGAGCATGTTCATCACGAGGATGGCGTAGGTGACGCCCTCGGGGAAACCGCCGAACTTGCGGATCACGGCGATGAGGAGGCCGATGCCGGCTCCGTAGAGCGCCTTGCCGAGGGGCGTGAGGGGGCTCGTCGAGTAGTCGGTCGCCATGAACAAGGCGCCGAAGACCACGCCGCCGGAGAGCAGCGAGAAGAGCGGGTCCATGCCGAGGGCCCAGGAGAAGAGGGCGGTGGTTCCGAGGACGGCGACCGGCACGATCCACTGGATCACGCCGAGGCCGAGGAGGAAGAGGCCGCCGATCGTCACGAGGAGGATGGAGGACTCGCCGAGGGAACCGGAGCGGTTGCCGAGGAAGAGCTGCCAGTAGAGGCCGCCCACGTCGCCCTGGCCGAGCTGGGCGGCGACGTCCGCGAGGGAGGCGCCCTGCTTCACGAGGTTGAGCGGGGTCGCGGTGGTCGCCGCGTCCACGATGCCCTGGAGGGGCTTGTGCCAGGTCGTGATCGCCGCGGGGAAGCTCATGAGGAGGAAGGCGCGGCCGATCAACGCGGGGTTGAAGGGGTTGGCGCCGAGGCCGCCGAAAAATTCCTTGGCGACGACGATCGAGAAGACGGCGCCCAGGACGGCCATCCAGAGGGGCGTGGAGGGCGGGAGGATGAGGGCCAGGAGGAGACCCGTCACGATGGCGGACAGGTCGCCGACGGAGCGGGGCGCCTTGATCGCGGCGCGGAAGAGGAGCTCGGAGGCGACCGAGGCCGCGACCGTCGCGATCACGAGGATCAGCGCGGGAAGCCCGTAGAGGTAGATGCCGTAGCCCGTCGCCGGGAGGAGGGCGATGATGACCGCGAGCATGACCTTCCGCGTCGTCGCCGGCGCGAAGGCGTGGGGGCTCGAGGAGAGGAGCAGGTTACTTGCAGGCATTCTGGGCCTCCTTCTGCTTCTTGGCGCGGAGGAGCTGCTTGCCCACCCTGAAGCGCTGAACGAGCTGGATCCGGGCGGGACACACGTAGGAGCAGGTGCCGCACTCGACGCAGTCGAGGAGGCCGATCTTCTCCGCGTCCTCCCAGTCGCCCGCGAGGAGGGCCTGGTTCAGGAGGGCGGGGGAGAGCCTGCAGGAGCAGGCGCGCATGCAGCGGCCGCAGCGGATGCAGGAATGCTCGACGTAGTGCTCCGCCTCCTTCTTGGAGACGAGGAGGACGCCGGAGCTGTTCTTCTGGACGGGGATCGCGTAGTGGGGAACGGCCGTGCCCATCATCGGGCCGCCGAAGATCACGCGGCCCAGATCGGCCTCGTTCACCTCGATCTTGCCCTCGGCGACGAGATCGGAGATCAGCGTGCCGATGGGGACCACGACGTTCTTCGGGCTCGCGCAGGCGGCGCCGGAGATCGTGAGGCCGCGCTCGACGAGGGGCTTGCCCTCGCGGAAGGCCTCCACCATCGCGACCAGGGTCCCGATGTTCTGCACGACGCAACCGACGTCCATCGGCAGGCCGCCGGAGGGAACTTCCTTCCCGGTGACGGCGCTGATGAGCATCTTCTCGCCGCCCTGGGGGTACTTCGTCTTGAGGAGCTGGACCTCGATGTCGAGGCCGCGGCCCTTCTCGGCGACGGCCTTCTCGAGTCCCGCCACCGCGTGGGCCTTGTTCTCCTCGACGGCGATCACGCCCTTGGGCGCGCCGACGATCTTCATCGTCAGGGCCACGCCCTCGACGAGGTCGCCGGGGCGCTCGATCATGACGCGCTCGTCGATGGTGAGGTAGGGCTCGCACTCGGCGCCGTTCGCGATGACCATCGCGATGGGCTTGGAGGGCGCGAGCTTGACGTGGGCGGGGAAGCCCGCGCCGCCCATGCCGACGATGCCGGCCTCGCGGATCCTGGCCAGGGCCTCGTCCTTCGTGCAGGCGAAACCGTCGAGGGGCGCGAGGAAGTCCACGCCATCGGAACCGTCCGCCTCGACGACGATGCAGGGGCCGTCGACGTTGTTGGACTGGGTGCGGGGCTCGATCTTCTTGACGACGCCCGCGATGGAGGCGTGGACCGGCACGGTCATGCGACCCTCGGCGTCGGCGATCTTCTGGCCGCGCTTGACTTGGTCCCCCACCTTGACGAGGGGCTGGAGCGGAGCGCCGAAATGCTGGTTCACCGGGATGACGACGCTCTTGGCGCCGCGCAAGTATTCGATCGGAAGGCCGCTGGTGCGGTCCTTTCTCTCGGGCGGATGCGCGCCGCCCTTAAAGCTTTTCACTGCCATGGCGAAAAGGTTCTCCTTTGCCCGTGAGTGGAGTGGGAGTCGTTAGCCGGCGCGCCCTCAGGAGCGCCGATTCCTTGAATGGGAGTGTCGAGAAACGCGAATATCCTACAGCTTGGGGCGTGAACGGTCAAGCTGGGCACTAATAAGTCTTTTCGCTATCGATAGATCGATAAAATTAAATCCATTTCCGAATTTTGAAATACACAAGCTCGCCAATCGCGACCAGGGCCATGACACCCAAGACAAGGGGATAGCCCCAGGGCTGCTCGAGCTCGGGCATGAAGCGGAAATTCATGCCATAGACGCCGGCGATGAAGGTCAGGGGGATGAAGATGGTCGAGATGATCGTCAGCACCTTCATCACCTCGTTCATCCGGTTGGACATCGAGGAGAGGTGGATTTCGAGGATGGAGGCCGTGTGCTCGCGGTAGGTTTCCAGGGCCTCGATCACCTGCACGGTGTTCTCGTGGAGGTCGCGGAGAAAGGGGGAGAGCTCGGGCGAGAGCTGCGTCGCCTCGGAACGGAGCAGGGTCGCGATGGAATCGCGGACCGGCCAAATCGAGCGCCGGAGCCGGATGAGGTCGCCCTTCAGCTCCTGGATGCCCGCCATGAAGCGCTTGGCGGCCTTGGGATTGCTCGCCTCGAATTCGTAGGACTCGAGGGCATCGCCGATGCTCTCCAGGACCAGGTAGTAATTATCGACGATGACGTCCAGGAGGGAGTAGGCCAGGTAATCGGCGCCCATCCGACGCAATCGCCCGGTCCCCGAAACGATGCGCTCGCGGACGGCGCCGAAGCAGTCGCCCGGCGTTTCCTGGAAGGTGACGACGATGTCCCCCTTGAGGATGAGGCTGACCTGCTCGTATTCGATGCTGCCGTCGGGCCGGGGGGTCAGCATCTTCGTGACGAGAAAGAGATACTCCTCGTAATTCTCGACGCGGGGCCGTTGGCCGGGATCGAGGATGTCCTCGACGACGAGGGCATGGACGCCCAGGGCCTCGCAGAGCCGTTCCACGCCGCCGCCCGCGAGTCCGTTCACGTTGATCCAGTTCTTCCTTCCCGGTTCGACATGGCCGAGCAGGGCCTCGATCGTCGTCGGACACTCCATCCGCCACGAGCCCTCGTCGTAGACGTACAGGGACAGGAGGGCCTTTGTCGGCTCGTTTTCCCCGGCGTAGACGGCGCTGCCCGGCGGCAGGCCCGCGGTCTTGGACGAGACGCTCTTGAAGGGCGGCTCGATGGGGCGCGGAGAGGGGAGCCGGTCGGTGCGGCGACGATTTCGTTTCATGCCCTAGAGCCTAGCGCCGGCC
>DAINBW010000005.1:0-17554 GCA_036732745.1 Spirochaetales bacterium
TGCGGTCGAATCCCTTGACATCAAGGCGTTCGTACTCGTCCGCCGGGATCTCCCTTTGGGGAAAGGCGTCCATCTCCTCGAGGCGATCGATGTTCACGAAGGCGCGCTTTCCCGAAACGAAGAGCTGCGGGATGTCGAGGATCGGGTAGATGAGCATGCCGAGGTAGTTGTAGAAGGCGTAAAAGGTGCCGATCGAGATGTCGCCCTTCACGGCCATGTAGCCGCCGGCGAAGATGATGCCGATCTGCGCGGCGTAGTCGATGTACATGTAGATGAGGTCGATGACCGTCCCGAGCTTGGCGACGCGCATCTCGGTGCCGAAACGCTTGGCCAGCGCCTCGGAGAAGAAGCGCTCGTACTTGCGCTCGCAGGCGTAGGCCTTGATGATGCGGAGTCCGGAGAAGCTCATCTCAAGCTGGCTGTTGATGTCGGAGATGGCTTCCTGGTTCTTCTGGAAGGTGTCGTAGATGCGGTCCTGCATCACGTAGAAGAAGGCGATCATGAGGGGCAGGGGAATGAGGGAGAGGAGGGTCAGCTTCCAGTTGAGGAAGAGCATCGCCGCCAGGCAGAAGATGATCTTGCTGATCGACTCAACGGCGCGGAAGATGCCGGAGCAGAGGAACCAGGAGAGCTTGGGGAAATCGTAGAGGTCGTCGGTGAGGCGGGTCGCGATGTCGCCGGAGCGGAAGGCGGTGAAGAAGGCGCGGTCCTTGCCGAGGACCCGCTCGAAGAAGCGCATCCGGATGAGGTGCTCGAAGACGCCGTTGGTCGCGCCGCGGACGCCGGGGAAGAGCGAGGCCACGAAACCGGTGGCGCCCACGGCGAGGACGAGGAGGACAAAGCGGTCGATCTCGGTCTTGGCCTCGGCCGCGCCGGCGCGGGACTCGAAGAGCCGCTGGAGCATGTCGATGAGGAGCTTGGAAAGGTAGGGGTAGGCCACCGCGACGGCGCTCGACAGGAGGGTGAGCGCGAAGAGGATGGCGATGAGGCCCTTGCGTTCCCGCCAAATGGACCAGATCCAGGCGATGTGCGATTTCTTTTTCATGCGGCGCCTCCTTCGGCGCTGGCGGCGAGTTGCCGGGCCCGCGGGGTTGTCGACTGGGTCTCGGCGCGCTCCCCCGCGGCGGGTTCCCCCACGGCGGACGCCTCGGCCTGGCGGTCGGGGAACTGGAGCCGGACGAGCTCCGCGTATTCGGGGAAGCCCTCCAGGAGCTCGCCGTGGCGGCCGCGGGCGGCGATGCGGCCTTCCTTGAAGAAGAGGATGGCGTCGGCGCCCGCGATGCTCGAGAGGCGGTGGGCGACGATGACGGAAGTGCGTCCCGCCAGGAGTCCCTTCATGCCTTCGGCGATGCGGCGCTCGGTCTGCACGTCGATGCTCGCGGTCGCCTCGTCGAGGACGACGATCTCGGGGCCGAAGGCGAGGGCCCGGGCGAAGGAAAGGAGCTGCTTTTCGCCGGCGGAGATGTTCGAGCCGCGCTCGCGGATCTCCGAGCGGAGGCCGTCCGGCAACCGCTCGACGAAGTCGGTCGCGCGCACCGCGGCCAGGGCGCCGCGCACGGCCTCCTCGCCCACGCTCTCGTCGTAGACGCGCACGTTCTCGAGGACGGGGCCGGGGAAGAGGTAGACGTCCTGGAGGACGAGGCCGATCTTCCGCCGCCAGCTTTCGAGGTCGAGTTCCCTCAAGGGCTTTCCGTCCACGAGGATCTCGCCCCGGGTCGGCTCGTAGAAGCGGCAGAGGAGGGAGACCGTCGTCGTCTTGCCGGAGCCGGAAGGGCCGACCAATGCCAGGCTCTGTCCCCGCTTGATGACGAAGGAGACGTCCTCCAAGACCCACTCCTCTTCCTTGTAGCGGAACCAGACGTGGCGGAATTCGATCTCCCGCTCGAAGAGCGGCTCGCAGGGGTCGGCCGCCCCCTCGCCGGGAAGGCAGGCGCGGCGGCCTTCCTCGGGGGGGATGGAGAGGATGTCGAAGATGCGCTTCAGGGAGACGCGGGCGTGCTGGATGCCGCGGACGTTCTCCGCGATCGCCATGAGGGGATCGAAGAGGCGCCGGCCGTACTCCAGGAAGACGAGGAGGGTGCCGAGGGTCATCGCGCCGGCGAGGATCTCGGGAGCGAGCACCTTGACGATGGCGGCCATGAAGAGGGGGCCGATGGCGAACCCGAGGCCGCCCATCGCGCTGTACTCCAGCACCTCGGCCTTGATCTCCGCGTCGCGCTTTTCCTTGGACTTCCCGGCCAGTGATTCGACCGCCCAACGCGTCCTGCCGAAGGCCTTGAGGACCTCGACGCCCTGCACGTATTCCGTGACGCGGGCGACGACGGCGGCGTAGGCCGCGCGCGACTTGTCGAAGAGGACGCGGAGCTTGTCGAAGAAGAAGATGACGAAGGCGAGGGCGAAGGGTATGGCCCCGGCGATGTAGACGGTGATCCTGGGCTCGAGGGCGAAGCAGACCGCGAGCATGCCGGCGAAGAAGAGGACGTTCGTGGCCAGGGTGACGCCGATCCGGGAGAAGAGTTCCTTGACCTTTTCCGTGTCGCTCTCCACGCGGGCCATGAGCTCGCCGACCGGGTGCTTGTCGAAGTAGGAGACGGGAAGGGTCAGGAAATGGGCGAAGAGGTCCTTCTTGATCCGCGTCACGACCTCGAGGCCGAGGCGGGCGATGACGATGGTGCCGTAGTAGGTGAGGCCGCCCATGCCGATGACGACGCCCAGGTAGGCCAGGGCGCGGTAGAGCATGCCCGCGACGTCGCGCTTGGGTATGCTCTCGTCGATGATGCCGCGGAGGATGAGGGGGCCGACGAGCTGGCCCGCCGTCACCAGGGACAGCGCCGCGAAGCCGGCGAAGAAGAGCCCCTTGAAATCCGCCAGATAGCCGGTCAGGCGGCGGTTGCGCGCGTACTTTGACATGGTAAAGGAAGTATAGCGCGACCGGGAAACTTGTCCTAGGTACTTAATGAGAGTTAAGCAATTTTTCCTTTGCTCCGCGGGACTTATCCTTAGTCGAAATGCCTTTCCACTTTCAGGTATGCAGGTGATATTTCAGTATTGACAGGTCCGAAAAATAATGCGTACATAGACTGTCGTCCTACCGCGTCCCCGTGACCCGAAAGACCAACAGGCACCTCCTCCTTCCGGCATCCGGAGGGCAGGCGGCCAAGCGGAGCGAACAGGCCTATGGAAAGAATCATTCGTCATCCGATCGTCAGCCCCCCCGCCGAGCGACGGGAGGTTTCCTTCTCCTTCGACGGAAGCACCCTGTCCGGTTTCGAGGGCGAGGCGATTTCCTCCGCCCTCGCCGCGGCCGGCGTCGTCGCCTTCTCCCGGCACCGCAAGGGCGACGCCCCCCAGGGAATATTCTGCGCCAACGGCCAGTGTTCCCAGTGCACCGTGGTCGTGGACGGCATCGCGAGGAAGGCCTGCGTGACGCCCCTCGGCGCGGGCATGGACGTGCGGAGCCTCTCCGGGCTTCCCGTGCTCCCCGCGGACGACGGCCGCTTCGCCGGCGCGGAAAAGCGGAGCCTCGCGGCCGACGTCCTCGTGGTCGGCGGCGGGCCCTCGGGCCTTTCCGCGGCCGCCGAGCTGGCGCGGCTCGGCCTCTCCGTCATCCTGGCGGACGACAAGGCCGACCTCGGCGGCAAGCTCGTGCTCCAGACCCACAAGTTCTTCGGCTCGGAGGAGGACTGCTACGCGGGCACCCGCGGCGTCGACATCGCGCGCAAGCTGGAAGCCGAGCTCCGGGCCATGCCGAACGTGACCATTCTCGCCAACTCGCCCGTCGTGGGCATCTACAAGGATCGCCGCGCCGGCGTCTACCGCGACTACGAACGCTACGCCCTCGTCGATTTCTCCGCCCTCGTCATCGCGACGGGCGCGCGCGAGAAGAGCGTCCTCTTCCCCGGCAACGACCTGCCCGGCGTCTACGGCGCGGGCGCCTTCCAGACCCTCGTCAACCGCGACCTCGTCAAGGCGGCGCGCCGCGTCCTCATCGTGGGATCGGGCAACGTCGGCCTCATCGCGGCCTACCACGCCCTACAGGCGGGCATAGAAGTGGCGGGCATCGTCGAGATCCTCGGCAAGGTCAACGGCTACAAGGTGCACGCCGACAAGATCGTCCGCATGGGGGTGCCCATACACCTCGGCACGAGCGTCGTCTCCGTGGAGGGACGGGGCCGCGCGGAGCGCGTGACCGTCGCCAAGGTCGACGAGGCCTTCCGGCCCCTCCTCGAGACGGCGCGGACCTACGAGGTCGACACCGTCCTCGTCGCGACGGGACTCGCTCCCTGCGACGAGTTCTACCGCCAGGCGCGGGACTTCGGCTTCCTCGCCGTCACCGCGGGCGACGCCGAGGAGATCGCCGAGGCCTCGAGCGCGATGTTCGGCGGCCGGATCGCCGCCCTGAGCCTCGCCAAGCTGCTCGGAAAGAAGGTGGAGATCGACGCGGGCTGGCTCGCGAAGCGCGAGGTCCTTAAGTCGCGGCCCGGCGACCGGATCCCCCGCCAAGCGGTCGAGGCGGGCGAGTCCTGGAAGCCGGTCTTCTTCTGCGAGGAGGAGATCCCCTGCAATCCCTGCACGACGGTCTGCCCGACCAAGTCCATCAAGCTCAAGCCCCGCAAGGGCTCCATCATGGACCTTCCCTATTTCGAGGGCAAGGACTGCCGCGGCTGCGCGGCCTGCGTCGCCGCCTGTCCCGGCCTCGCCGTCTCCCTCGTGCGCCGCATCGACGAGTCCTGGACCGAGGTCCTCCTGCCCTACGAGTTCCTCGCCGATTTCGAGCCGGGCGTCCGCCTGCCCCTCCTCGACATGGACGGAAACTTCCTCGAGGAGGCTGAACTCCTCAGGAAGACCCATTACCGCAAGCACAAGACCTGGGCCCTCGCCTTCAAGGTGAGCGCCGCCAACGCGCCGCGCGCGATAGGCGTCCGCGTCCAGCCCGAGGCGGCGACGAAGGCCCTGCCCGCGCCCCGCTTCGAGTACCTGCCCGACGAGGCGATCGTCTGCCGCTGCGAGCGCGTCACCGTGGGAGAGATCGTCGCCTTCGTGAGGGAAAACGCGGTCCGCGACATCAACCAGCTCAAGTCGATCCGCGTCGGCATGGGCGCCTGCGGCTCCAAGACCTGTTCGGTCCTCCTGCCGCAGGTCCTCCGGAAGGCGGGGCTCGATCCCGCGGCCGTCGAGCGGGGCTCCCTGCGCCCGCTCAACATGGAGGTGCCCATGGGGGCCCTGGTCAACGAGGGAGGCTTTCCCGCGGACGGGGATTCCGCCGCCGCCTCCACGAGGAGCGAACCGTGAGGAACTACGACATCGTCATCGCGGGCGCCGGCTCGGTCGGCGTGCCGCTCGCCTACTATTGCGCCAAGAAGGGCTTCAAGGTCGCCGTCGTGGAGAAGGAGGCCTCCTGGGGCCGGGGCCAGAACCGCGCCGCGATAGGCGGCATCAGGGCCACCCACTCGGATCCCGCCAAGATCCGCGTCTGCCGCGAGTCCATCGAGATCGTCTCGAGGCTCGAGGAGGAGCACGGCCTCGACGTCGAGTGGCGCCAGGGCGGCTACCTCTTCGTCGCCTACGACGAGGAGCGCGAGAAGGCCTTCAGGAAGCTGCTCGAGATCCAGAAGCGGGCCGGCCTCGACATCGACTGGGTGAGCCCCGGCCGCGTCGCCGAGCTCTCTCCCGGCATCAACCTGGAGGGACTGCGCGGCGGCACCTTCAGCCCCGGCGACGGCTACGCCTCGCCCCTCCAGACGGCGACGGCCTTCCACCGCCTGGCCATGGAGGCCGGCGTCGAGTTCTTCTTCGGGGAGAACGTCACCGGCCTCGAGACGCGGAACGGCCGCGTCGCGGGCCTCGCGACCGACAAGGACCGCTACTCGGCGCCGCTTTTCGTCAACGCGGGCGGCGCCGACGCCGCCGATCTCGCGGCCCTCGCGGGCGCCGAGTTGCCCATCCATCCCGACTGCCACGAGGCGGGCGTCACCGAGCCCGTCGAGCGCTTCATGGAGCCCATGGTCGTCGACATCCGCTCCGACGCGGAGTCCGGCAACTACTATTTCTACCAGTGCGCGACCGGCCAGGTCGTCTTCTGCATCACGCCGAAACCGCAGATCTGGGGCAAGGACAAGGACTCGACCTCCGGCTTCCTGCCGCTCTGCGTCCGCCGAATGCTGGAGCTCTACCCCCGCCTCCGGAACCTCAAGGTCAGGCGGACCTGGCGGGGCATGTACCCGATGACCCCCGACGGCTTCCCCATCGTCGGCTATCCCCGCGAGGCGGAGAATTTCCTCCAGACCGTCGGCATGTGCGGCCAGGGCTTCATGCTCGGGCCCGGCCTCGGCCGCATCCTGGCGGAGTGCCTGGCCTCGGGAGGCTCGGCGGCGAAGCCCGAGGGCGGCACCGAATACGGCTTCGTGTTCGAGGAACTGGCGCCTTACCGCAGGTTCGAGGGCATGGAACTCCTGAAGTAGCCGGCGTCCGATCCGGCGCGGGAACGGGGGGGCCTTGCGCCCCCTCGTTTTTTTTTGTCCTTCCCGGCGGGGGCTCCGGGGTCAGAGCCCGAAGAGGCCGCCCGCGAGGAGCGGAAGGGTGAGGAGGGACAGCGCCGTGGAGACGAAGACGAGGGCCGAGGCCGTCTCCGCGTCGCCCCCGTAGGCCTCCGCAAGGATGCTCGCGTTGGCCGCCACCGGCATGGCGGCGATGATGACCGGCATGCCGAGGAGCCGACCCGAAAAGCCGAGGGCGGCGAGGGTCGCGTACAAGGCGAGCGGAAAGAGAAGCAGGCGGTACAGGCTCGTGAGGTAGAGGCGGGGCGAGCGGAAGAGGGCGGCGGGCTTGGTCGCGGCCAAGGTGGCGCCGATGAGGAGCATGGAAAGCGGCGTCGTCGTGTCGCCGAGGAGGGTCATCGCCTTGAGGAGGGGCGACGGCAGGCCGATCCCGAGGAGGAAGAGGGCGAAGCCGACGAAGGAGGAAATGCCGGCCGGCGTCACGAAATCGGAGGGCTTGAGGCCCTTCTTTTCGCTTCCCGAGCGCGCGATCATGGAGGCGCCGATGGAGAAGGCGAGGATCTGGAAGGGGATGTTGTAGATCGAGACGGTGAAGAGGCTTTCCTTGCCGAAGAGGGCCTCCATGACCGGAAAGCCCATGAAGGCCACGTTGGAGAAGACGCAGGCGAAGGCGTGGACGCCGGCCTCGGCGCCCCGCGCGCGGATGAGGCGCGCGAAAAGCAAGGCCAGGGGAAAGGCCGCGGCGTAGATCGCGAAGGAAAGGCCGAGGGCGGCGAAGGCTTCGCTCCGAAGCTCGGGACTCAGGGGCTTTTGCATCGACGCGACGATCAAGGCGGGAAGGATGAAGTTGACGAGGAGGCGCGAGAGGGCCCGGCGGTTGCCGCCCTCGAGGAAGCCGAGCTTACCCGCGGCGAAGCCCGCGGCCATGAGGATGAAGAGGACGAAGGTTTGGGTCACCGACTGGGGCATGGTCACTCTTCCGGCCGGCGCGCGGCGGCCCGTTCGTCCACGGGTCCGAGGGCGGCCAGGGTTTCATGGTAGTGAGCGTAGGCCTCGGCGTGGCGCTCGCGGAAGCGGAGGTCGGGCTCGAAGCGCCGCTCGACGCGGACCAGGGCGCGCGCGGCCTCCTCGAGGCTCGACGCCTCCCCGAGGGCCAGGGCGCAGGCGGCCGCGTCGCCCACAAGCTCGCAATCCGCGATCGCCGGCGCCTCGACCGGAATGCCGAGGATGTCGGCCTTCAGGGTCTGGAGGAAGTCGTTGCGCGCCGGCGCGCCGCTCGTCCTGACAAGGCGCGCCTCGAAACCCGAATCCCGCGCGAGTTCGAGGGGGTAACGGAGACCGAAGGCGAGGGCCTCGCAGGCGGCGCGCGCGAGGTCGCATCGGTCGTGCTCCAGTGACAGGCCGACGAAGGCGGCCCGCCGGGCTGGCGACCAGAGCGGCGCCCGCTCGCCGGCCAGGTAGGGCAGGAAGACGAGGCCCCGCGCCCCGGGGGGGGAGCGTTGGGCCTCGGCGAAAAGACTGTCGGCGCCGAGGCCGGAGAACCCCAAGACGCGTGCGACCCACTCCAGGGCCTTGCCCGCGGTGGATAGGCCGCCGGAAAGGTTCCAGAGGCCCGGCACGGCGTGGGGAAGGGAAAGGAGGGCGCGGCCGGGGTAGGGCTTCACCGCGCAGAGGTTGATCGCCTCCGAGGTGCCGCTGCGGTCGCAGGCGAACCCGGGCTCGATGCTGCCCGAGCCGACGATGCAGGCGAGGAAATCGGGGAAGCCGGCGACGACCGGGATGCCCGCCCTGAGGCCGAAGCGCTCGGCCGACGGGGCAAGGAGGGCGCCGACGAGGCTTCCCGGCTTCACGAAGGGAGGGAAGCGCTCCGCGGGAAGCCCGAGCGCGGCGATGAGGGCGGAGGACCAGATATAGGGCTCGTAGCCGGGATCCGGGAGGCAGGTGATCGCTTCTCCCGACAGCCGGAACGCGAGGTACTCGGGGCAGGAAAAAAACCAGCGGGCCCGCTCGCGGACGCGCGCGTCGTTCCGCATGAGCCACAGGGCCTTTGGAAGATAGAAACTCGAGTCGACCGGTACGCCGGCGAGCCGGGAGACCTCCGCCGCCTCGACGACGGCGCGGCGGTCCATCCAGGAAAGGGCGGGGCCGAGGGCCGCGCCGGCTGAGTCGGTCGCGAGGAGGGTCGGCCCGTTGCCGCTCACCGCGATGGCGCGGATTTCCGCGAGGGGGGAGCCTCCGCGGAGCTTGCCGGCGAGCTCGACGATTTCGCGGGAGGCCGCGGCCGCCGCCTCGTACCATTCCTCGGGATCGGCCGTCTTTTCATTGGGGCCCGGGCCCGACCGCAGGGTGACCGAGCGGCGGGCGGCGGCGACGAGGGTTCCCGTTTCCTCGACGAGGGCCGCCTTGACCGTCGAGCTTCCGATATCGAAGACGAGATAGGACATGCCGTTTCCCTACGCTTTCTTGAGGAGGAGGCGCACGTCGCAGCGCTCCGCGTAGGAACACTGTCCGCAGGAGGCGCCGGGGCACTGGAAGAAGTCCTTGACCCGTTCGAGCTGCTCGACGTGCCAGGAGAGGTCCGCGATATAGGATTCGAGGGCGACCTTGCGGTGCTCGGCCTCCTCGAGCTTTTCGCGGTACTTGGCCGCCAGGAGACGCCGCACCGCGTCGCCGGAACGATCCTTGCGGGCGAGGCTGAAGAGTTCCTGGATGTCGGCGAGGCCGAGGCCGTAGTCCTTGAGCTGTTGGATCCGCTTAAGGTAGATGACGTTCTTCTCCGCGTACTTGCGGTGTCCGCCCTCCGCGCGATCGGCGGGCTCGAGGAGGCCGAGCTCTTCATAGTAGCGGATCGTCCGCGGCGTGACGCCGAAGAGATCCGCGAGCTCGCCGATGCGGTAGAGAACTTCCTCGCCAATGCTTTCCATGCGACTACCAATCTAACCTTTCACGTCAACTTGGCGCGGCGGCAACTAGCCGAGGTCGCCGCGATCCATCGTGGATCAGTATACTGCCCGGCGAACATTCATGAGAAGTGAGGTTTGACCATGATCGACTGCAAGAACCGGACCATCCGGCCTGTCCGCCACCCGAATCGGCCCCTCGGCGCCCTGGGCTTGGCGCTTATCCTCCTCCTGGCCGCCGGCGGCTGCTCCAAGTCCCCCGAAAGCCCGGCCAAGGCCGCGCCGCCCAAGGTCGCGGTCTTCGTCCCAGGCCTCGTCTCCGGGAGTCCCATCTACGAGCAGCTCGTCGCCGGCGCGACCAAGGCCGTCGCCGAGATGCCCGGCGCCACGCTCAAGGTGGTCGAGGCGGGCTTCAACCAGGCCGAGTGGCTCGACAAGCTTTCCGCCCTCGCGGCCACCGGCGAGTTCGACCTCATCGTGAGCTCCAATCCCGCCCTCCCCGAGCTCGCCAAGAAGGTCGCGGCCAACTTCCCCAAGGCGCGGTTCTTCATCGCGGACGCGTGGATGGAGGGCGCCGCGGGCATCCATACCGTCCTTTACAACCAATACGAGCAGGGCTACATGGTCGGCTACCTCGCCGGCCTGATCACGCAGAGCGCCATGCCGGGCGCGACCAAGGACAAGAAGGTCGGCATCGTCGCCGCCCAGGGCTATCCGACCCTCGACCTCCTCATCGAACCCGGTTTCGCCGCCGGCCTCTCCGAGGCGGCCCCCGGCGCCGCCCTCGAAAAGCGCGTCATCGGCAACTGGTACGACGCGAACAAGGCGGCCGAGCTCGCCGGCAGCCTCATGGACGGCGGCGTCGATGTCATCCTGCCCATCGCCGGCGGCGCGGGACAGGGCGTCGTCAGCGCGGCCAAGGCCCGCGGCCGCTACGTGGTCTGGTTCGACGGGGACGGCTACGCCCTTTCCCCCGGCACCATCGTCGGTTGCTCCGTGCTCCGCCAGGAGAAGCTCGTCTACCTGAAGGTGAAGGCCCTGCTGGCGCCCGGCGGCGACGCCCTCTACGGCAAGGCCGACATCGTCGGCGCGAAGGAAGGCTACGTCGATTTCGACGATTCGGGCGAGGCCTACAAGAACCTGCCCGAAACGATCCGGCGGAGCCTCGATTCCCGCGTCGCCGAACTGCGCGCGGGGAAAAAGTCCTTCCCGATCACCGGCCTTTCGCAGTAAGCTTAAGCAATCGCCTCGGAATCCGCCGCCGCGCCCCCGGCGCGGCGCGATGGGCCGGCCCAAGGCCCGCGACCGGATCCGGGGCGGTTCTCAAGCCGGCAACGAAAGGCTGTCGCAGATGGAGCTCCTCGCCGCCCGCGGTCTAACGAAGTACTTTCCCGAAACCGACACCCTCGCCAATGACGGGGTGTCCTTGAGCGTCGGCGAAGGGGAAATCCGCGCCGTGGTCGGCGAGAACGGCGCCGGCAAGAGCACCCTCGCCCGCATCCTGGCCGGCATCGCCGAACCGGACTCCGGCGAGATCCTCGTCCGGGGCCAGGCGCGCCGTTTCCGCAGCGTCCGCGAGGCGGAACGGGCGGGCATTGGTCTCGTGCCCCAACATTCCTTCCTGGCCGAGGGCCTGAGCCTGGCCGAGGCCATCGCCTTGGGCCACGAGCCGCGCCGCGCCGGAATCTTCCTCGATCGCCGCCGCGCCTATGTCGACGCCGCCCTCCTGTCGGAACGCTTCGGCTTCGCGGTGGATCCCGGCGCCCGCGTCGGCGAGCTTTCGCCCGCGGAGCGCCGCGAGGCCGAGCTCATGCGCGCCCTCGCCCGCGGCGGCGACGTGCTCATCCTCGACGAGCCGACCTCCCTGCTCACGCCGAGCGAGACCGAAGGCCTGTTTTCCCTCCTCCGCCGCCTGGCGGAGGCGGGTAAAGGCATACTCTACATCAGCCATCGCGCCGCCGAGCTTCGCGCCCTGGCGCGGAGTCTCACCGTGCTCCGGGGCGGCCGCGTCGTCGCCGACCGCCTCGCCGCCGAGGTCGGCGACGCGGAGCTCGCCAACCTGATGGCGAACATGGAATCCTCCGCCGGAGGGAGCGCCGCCCGCGGGACGGGAGACGGGGCCCGGGGCGCGGAAGACGGCGGCGGCGACAAGGCGGCCGCTTCCCGGAGGTCTTTTCCCGCGGCGGCCTTCGAGGCGCGCGACCTTGCCCTCGGCGGATCGGGCCGGGGCGGGCGGATCTCCTTCGCCGTGCGGCCCGGCGAGATCCTGGGCTGTATCGGCCTCGCGGGCAACGGCCTCGACGCGCTGGAAGCGATCGCGGCGAGTCTCGCCCGCCCGAGCGCCGGTTGCTTCCTGCTCGCGGGCAAACCCGCGGCCGCCTGGCCCCGCACCGAACTCCGCGAAAACCTGCTCTCCTACGTGCCCTCGGCCCGCGACGAACGGGGGCTGTCCCTCGAGGCGACGGTGCGCGACAACATCCTCGCGCTGGAGCGGCGCGCCTTCGGCCGCCGCGACTGGTTCGGCCTTTCGGCCCGGGACGCCCGTTCCCGCGAACTCTCGTCCCGGCTCGCGCTCCAGGCCGGCCCGGGAACGCGGGCCGCGGCGCTTTCGGGCGGCAACCGCCAACGCCTCCTCCTCGCCCGGGAGCTCGATCCCCGACGCCCCCTGGCGTTGCTCTGCGACCCGACCCAAGGGCTCGACCTGGCCGCCCAAAAGGCCGCGGTGGAGGGCATTCTCGGGCTCAAGGCCGCCGGCGTCGCCGTCCTCCTCCTGACCTCGAGCCTCGAAGAACTCCTCCTGCTCTCAGACCGCGTCGGCGTCCTCTACCGCGGGGAGCTTGTCCATACGGGCCCGAACGAGGGCGAGGCGGGCATTCCCCTTCTCGCCGGCCGCATGACCGGCCTGGGGGTCGCGTGAAACCCGCCATGCCGCGCAATCCCCTGCCGGCCCTCCTGGCCGCCCTGGGCTTCGCCGCCATCTATGCCGTGGCCGCGAGCGGCTCGCCCGCGCAGGCCCTGCGTTCCTTTTTCGTCGGCCCCTTCTCGAGCGCGTATGCCCTGCTTTCCCTTCTCGACGCGGCTTCGCCCCTTGTCCTCTGCGCCCTCGGCGCCGCGATAGCCTTCAAGTCGGGAGCCTTCAACCTGGGAGGGGAGGGCCAGGCGAGCCTCGGCGCCCTGGCGGCGGCCGTCACGCTCGGCGCGTCGGGCTCGGGCGGATTCCTCGGCGGGGCGGTCCCGCCCTGGGTGGCCCTCTGTCTGGCCTTCGCCGCGGCGGCCCTCGCCGCCGCCCTCCTGGCCCTCGCCTCCGCCCTCGCCGAACGTTGGACCGGCGCCGAGGTCCTCCTGACCAGCTTCCTTTTTTCCCAGGCTACGCTGCTTGCGGTGGACTGGGCGGTCTCGGGACCCTTGCGGGATCCCGATTCGAACCTGCTCGCGATGCGGGCCATCGATACGGGCCTCCTGCTGCCGCGCCTGGCCCCGCCGGCGCCCCTCAGCGTCGGCGCCTTCCTGGCGCTGGCCATCGTTCTCGCGGCCGCCTATCTCCTCAAGCGGAGCCGCCACGGCTACGAGCTCAGGCTGCACGGCCAGAATCCGGCCTTTTCGCGCGCCCAAGGCTTCGGCTCCTCGATCGAGTTGTGGCCCCTCCTCCTCTCCGGCGCCCTCCACGGCCTCGCGGGCGCCCTCCTCGTCGCGGGCACGGCCGGGCGGGCCGTCAAGGGCATGACCGGCGGCATCGGCTGGAACGGCATCTCCGTGGCCCTCGTGGCCGGCGCCGATCCCCTGGCCGCCATTCCCGCTTCGCTGTTCTTCGCCTGGCTCGACGCGGGGGCCCGCAACTCTTCCATCGTCGCCGACCTGTCCCCCGACGCGAGCGCCGTGATGAAGGCCATCGTCCTCTTTCTCGTGACGGCGGCGCCCCGCCGCCGGCGCTCCGGGAAGGGAGTCCGGGCATGAGCCTCGACGGCCTCGCGGCGCTCCTTGCGGCCGGATTGGCTGCCGGCGCCCCCATCGCCCTCGCGGCCCTGGGCGGCTTGCTGACGGAGGCGGCCGGGGCCCTTTCCGTCGCGCTCGAGGGCGCGATGCTCGCCGGCGCCTTCGCCGCCGCGGCGGTCGCCGTGACGACGGGCAACGCGGCGCTCGGCCTGGCGGCCGGACTCGTCGCCGGCGCCCTCGTCGGCCTCCTTGTCGGCTACGCCGCGGGAAGGCTCCGGGCCGATGTCTTCGTCGCCGGCCTAGCCGCCAACCTCCTGGCTCCCGGCGCCGCCTCGCTTCTTTCCGAGGAGTTCTTCGGCACGAAGGGCGTGATACCCGCGCCCGCGCTGGCCGGCGCGCCCGTGTTCGCGGTCATGGCGCTCGCGGCGATCGTCATCGTCGCGGCCTATTCCCTCACGCCCTTCGGCTTGCGCCTCCGCGCCGTCGGCGAGCGGAACGAGGCGGCCCGGGCCGCGGGGCTGAACTCGGGCGCCTACCGCCTCGGGGCCCACCTGGCCGCCGGCGCGGCGGCCGGGCTCGCCGGCGCGGCCTTGGCCTCCAAGATCGGCGCCTTCGTGCCCGGCATGTCCTCTGGCCGCGGCTGGATCGCGCTCGTCGCCATCTACCTCGGCGCCAAGCGGCCGGGCGGCGTGCTGCTCGCGAGCCTGGCCTTCGGCCTCCTCATTTCCCTCTCCAACGCCGCCCAGGCCTTCAAGGACGCGCCGGCCGAGCTCTTCCTGGGCCTGCCCTACCTGGTCACGGCCCTGGCCCTGATCCTCGGCAAGGCGCTTTCGGCCAGGAAGGCCGCCGGAAGGGGAGGGCGATGGCTTCCCTAGTCGGCCGCCTCGCCGAAACACTCGCCGAGCGTTTCGCCTCGACCTGGCTCCTCCTCTCCGACACCACGAACTTCCTTTCGCGCACCTCCATCTTCCCCCAGTACGAGGGCGAGCTCATGGACCTGCGGCGCCGGCTCGCCTCCGCGCGGCGGAGCGCGGAGGTGGAGCGCCGCGTCCGCAAGGAACTGACGGCCATCCGCGAGTCCGTCCGCCTGCAGGGCTACGACCTCAGCCTCGGGAAACTGGACCTGTCCCTCCAGGGCTTTCGCAACGACGCCTCGATGGCCGAAGGCTTCCGGCGGATCGTGATCTTCATCGGACGCGGGAAACTCTGGAAGCTCGCCGGCCCCGACAACCACATCGAGCTCCATCGCGCCCTGGAGCGGCTCCTCGGCGGGCGCGACGGGGATGTCCTGTCCAAGCATTACCTTTGGTATCGCTGGAACCACGAGCAGCTCATCATTTCCGGCTCCGACACCGAGACCAAGGAAGATTTCGAGGCGCTCAAGGCTTGGTGCGCCAAGCCCGAAAACCGCCTTCTGCTCCTGGGTTCGCTGCGCAAGCTGCGCTGAGGATCGGTACGGGCGGCTCGGGTTCGAGGGGCGGCATGGCGCCGCTGGCACCGCCGCCGGCGGGCGCCGGGCGCCGGCGTTCCAAACCCCTCGGGCGGCTTTCGCGCCGGCCCGTGTTCCCGCGCTTGACCAAATCGTCCGCTCCGGTTTATATTCCCACTAAGTCGATAGGAATACCGGAGATTACTTGTTTTCAGTTCCGACCAGGACCCAATACGGGATACGCGCCCTCGTCCATCTCGCCAAGGCGGAGGCCGCCGGCCGCGCCCGGCTGGAAAAGGCGGGCGTACCCTACGCGGCCGCCCAGGGGCCCGTCGCCTTCACGGCGACGAGCGCCGAGATAGCCAGGGCCGAGTCGATATCCCCGAAGTATCTCGAAGGCATCCTCACCCAGCTCAAGGCCAAGGGCATCGTCGTCGCGGAACGCGGCAAGAACGGCGGTTTCCGCCTGGCCCGCGATCCCGGCGAGATCCGCATGTTGGACGTGGTCGAGGCCCTCGAGGGCGAGGTCCGTCCCGTCGATTGCGTCGAGGACTCGGGTTGTTGCGCCCAGGGCGTGGCCTGCATGCCCCGGCGGTTCTGGATCGGCCTCAAGGAGACCATCGACGGCTACCTCTCGTCCCGGACCCTCCGCGACGTGATCGACGCATGACGCGACCCGCTTGGGCGGGGCGCTTTCGAGCGATACAGGGTCCGTCCCCGGGCGGGCCCGCCAGGAGCGATTGACATGGACAGAAGGTTCGTCTATCTCGACTACAACGCCACGACCCCCCTCCACCCCGCGGTGAAGGAGGAGATGGTCGCCGACCTCGAGGTTTACGCCAACGCCTCGAGCATGCACGAGGCGGGCCGTCGCTCCCGCGACCGCGTCGAGCGCGCCCGCGCCGCCGTCGCCCGGCTCATCGGCGCCCGCGACGCCGAGTGCCTGTACTTCACCTCCGGCGGCTCCGAGTCGAACAACACCGTGTTCGGCACGATGTACGAACTGGGACGCAAGGGCGCCGCGTCCATGGGCAAGCCCCTGGCCGCTCCCCGGAAGAAGATCGTCACCACCTCCATCGAGCATCCCTGCGTCCTCAACGCGGCCAAGCGCCTCGCCGACGAGGGCTTCCCCGTCGTCTACCTCAAGGTGGACGGGCAGGGGCGGATCGACCTCGCCGAGCTCGAGCGCGAGCTCGATCCCGCGCGCTCCGAGGGCGGTCCCGTGCTCCTCGTCTCCGTGATGGCCGCCAACAACGAGATCGGCACCATCCAAGACATGAAGCGCATAACGTCCATGGCCAAGGCCGCGGGCGCCTTCGTCCACAGCGACGCGACCCAGGCCGTCGGCAAGGTGCCCGTTGACGTCGAGGACTGGGGCGTCGACTATGCCACCCTTTCCTGCCACAAGCTCTACGGCCCCAAGGGCGTCGGCGGCCTCTATGCCCGCCGCGGCGCCCCCCTCGAGCCCCTCGTCCGCGGCGGCCACCAGGAGCGCGGCGTCCGCGCCGGCACCTACAACAACCTCGGCATCCTCGGCTTCGGCAAGGCCGCCGAGCTCGCCCTCGCGGAGCTTCCCTCCTACCGCGAGCGCGTCGGATCCCTCAGGGAACGCCTCCGCGCCGGCATCGTGGCGGCCGTCCCGCACGTGCGCGTGAACGGCCATCCGACGGAGGTCCTGCCCAACACCCTCAACGTGTCCTTCCCCGGCGCGGAGGGCGAGGCGATCCTCCTTTCCCTCGACATCGAGGGCATCGAGGTCTCCACCGGTTCCGCCTGCGCCTCCGGCAGCCTCGAGCCCTCCCACGTGCTCATGGCCACGGGCGTGGGACCCGAGCTCGCGCACGGCTCCATCCGCTTCAGCCTGGGGCGGCTGACCACCGCGGAGGAGATCGATTACGTCCTTGAGAAACTTCCGCCCATCATCGCCCGCCTCCGGCGCATGTCCACCGTCTCCGCCTCCTGTTCGGACGAGGCGACGGGCGCCGGTTCGGCGAGCTGACGGACCCGCGGGCAAACCCCACCGACCAACGCGCAAAGGAGCATGGCTATGACCGACGCCTTCCAGTGGCTTTATTCCGACGTCGTGAAGGAACACTTCACCAACCCCAAGAACGTCTTCGATCCCGACGAGAAGTTCGCCGCCGACGCCGAGGGCATCGTCGGCAACATCAAGTGCGGCGACCAGATGATGTTCCTGCTCAAGATCGAGAACGACACGATCGCCGATGTCCGCTGGAAGACCTACGGCTGCGCCAGCGCCATCGCCAGCACGTCCATGCTCTCCGAGGTCATCAAGGGCATGAACATCCGCGACGCCTATTCGATCAAGCCCGCGGACATCGCCAAGAGGCTCGGCGGCCTCCCGGAGAACAAGATCCACTGCTCCGTTCTCGGCGACAAGGCGCTGCGCGCCGCGATCGACACCTATCTCGCCAAGATGGGCCGCGCCGGCGAGTTCAAGGGCGAGGACGCCGTCGTCGTCTGCGCCTGCCTCAACATCACCGACAAGGACATCGAGGAAGCCGTCAAGGCCGGCGCCAGGTCCTGGGAACAGCTCCAGGAGGCCACCAAGATCGGCACCGTCTGCGGCGGCTGCAAGACCCGCGGCGAGGAGCTCCTCCACGAGTTCTCCCACATCTACGGGGACTGAGCGATCTTCGCGCGCCGCGGTCCGCGGCCATCCTTGACAGGCCGCCCCGGCGCGTAGTAGCATGGGTTCGACGACAGATTAGCTCAGCTGGATAGAGCATCAGCCTCCGGAGCTGAGGGTCGCGCGTTCGAATCGCGCATCTGTC
>DAINBW010000006.1:0-16719 GCA_036732745.1 Spirochaetales bacterium
CCTGCGCCATCAGACGGTCGTCATGGAGGAGCGCGGTCACCATTCGGTCAACGCCTGTCAATGCTATTGGAGCCGCCGCGCTCGGCGGCTGGTTCCAGCGGAAGGCCCGTATGGCGCCGCTTCCGTCGTAGGCCGCGAGATAATGATACGCGTTGGTCGCGTTGAAGGCGTAAAAACCCGGGCCATACAGCGTGGGGCCCGCGTAGGTATTGTTGTTGCCCCCAGTCGGGCTGGTCGTTCCGTTGGCGAGGTCGTAGACTTGGATGTTCGAACGCAAGGGGGGGACCGCGGTCCAGGTGTGAAGGAAAGCGCCCGAAGCGGCGCCGCCCGCGTACGACGCAAAGCCCGCGGCGATGAGCCGCTCCCCCGGATCGGGCATCGTCCAGTTCGTGGCCGGAATGCTGGCGATCATGCCGGGGGTATAGCTGAGCAACTGAACCCCGCTTGAGCCGCGACCGACCATGACGATCATGGAACGGTCCTCAGGAAGCGCGCTGGGAACTGGCCGCGCGAAGACCAAGCTCGGTATGCCGATCTCGCGGCCTTGGCTCCAATGGGCCATCACGGAGAACGTGCCGTCGGGTTTCTGTTGCACATAGCTGGCGCTGATCGAGTCATAGCCTTCCCGGACCCAATAGCCTTCCGTCGGGACGGGGACCAGCCGCGCCACAAAGCGTCCCTCGACCGGAAAATCGCCGAGTGTCGTGATCGGTCCGATACTCGACACCCGCTCCAGTTTCTTCTCGAATTTGGCCGAGAGGGAAATCGACGGATCATAGATGGGCACCCAGCAGGATACCCCGACCAGCGCGGCGGAAAAGGCGATCGCGAGCGCGGCGGCGCAAGTGATGCGGTTTTTTCTCTTCATAGCCGCAACCTCGTGCCGAAACGGAAGGCCGGGAACTCGAAGAAACCGAAGTCGCCGTAGAGGTACAGAGGATGATTGTTTTCGTTCTTCGCCATGGAAGCGGCCATCAGGACGGGATCTCCGAAAAGATACAGATTGGCGCCGAGCTCAAGAAAGACGCCGAGCCTCTTCAGCGCCTTCCATTCAAGTCCGAGATAGGGTTCCACGCAGAGGGGCGCGACGGGATCGAGGAAGAGGCGCGCCAGGGGCGGAAAGGCCAGGCGGGCCGAGGCGGTGGCGCCGAGGTAGGGCCGGACGGCGCCGCCGGGTTTCCCGAGGATCCAGCCCGCGCCGAATCCCGGTTGCAGCAGCCGGATGGAGACGAAATAGGCGGGTTCGTAGAACTGCGACGCGCGCGCCAAGGCGAGTCCGCCAAGGTATTGGTGGAAACCCGCGCGGAGGAAGAGTCGATCGTCGGCGAAGCGCCATGAGAACCAGAGGTCGGGGAAGGCCGCGTTGACAAGCCCTATCTCGACGCTCCAGGCGCGAAGCTTTTCCAGCTCGAGCAGGAGCTCCGTTCGCTCGCCGAAAACGGCCGCGACGCCCGAAGCGCTCGCATGGCCGGGCGCGCTCGCCTTCCAGGAATAGGTGGCCGGCGCCCGTAGGCCGATCTCGAGCTCCCCGGAGGCCGGCAACTCGAGCTTTTCCTTCCCGAAGCCGGTCACGACCGCGCCGGGCGGCCCTCGAAGCGCGAGCATGGAGCGGCCCTGCGTCTTGACGACGGCGCTCGCTTTTTCCGCCGCGGCGACAAGGTCGAGCCAGAAAAAATCGACCAGGTCACGCTGGTCGGGCAGGGCCAGGTCGGCCCCGCCCTCGGCCACTTTTTCCCCGCCGTCGGGACCCAAGAATTCCCAATCAAGGCGGAGTTCGGTGTCAGACAACTTCTCCAGGCGGACGACAGCCGCCAGGTCAAAACCGCCGCGACCGGCTTCCTCCACGACGCCGCCTGCGCCGCCCGCGCGCTTCACCGCCCCGAAGCGACTCGAGCGCGCCATCGCCGCGTCCAGGGTTGCGGCGTAGGCCTCGGTCTCGGCGTCGGCGAAGCCGCTCGTTTCCAGGGCGACGAGGAGCCGATGACGGTCCTGCGCCGGCGCCGCGCCGGCGAAACAGGCGCAGAGCAGGAATGCGGCCGCAAATCTTCTCATTTCCACCAGGTCCTCAGCTTCATGAGCCGGCCCGTGCGGCCGTCGTAATAGTACCAGAATTCGCCGCTCGGGTCGAAGGAGATCCCCGACATCCATTCGCCTTCGACGGTCTTGGAGTCGAGCTCAAGGCCGGAATCCAGCGCGTAGCGGACAAGTCGGGATTCTCGATCGCTCTCGAAAAGCACCACGCCGGCCTCCGTAAGCCAGGCGCGCCGATCTTGTGGTCGGGAATAGATCCTATAGCCCAAGTCTTGTCCGTTCTGGACCGGGGAAGTCACTATGGCGGTATGAAAGGCGGAAACGCTCGGGAAGCGCATCAGGAAGAGGTTTTCTCCCTGGCCGCTCGCGGTGAACAACAGGTAGAAGGGCGTGGCCGCACCTGTATACAGGAGGTCGGTCAAGGAAAAGGATTCGGTGGGAGCGATGGGAAAAAGGTTTTGGGCGCCGCTTGAAATCCCTCCGGCGCCGAAGCCGGCGGAGAAACTTTTACGCTCCAGCTGGATCGGATTGGGAGAAAAGACCACATAGGAATTGTTGAGCGCGGGATCCCAAAACCCGGCTCGTCCATCTCCCAAGAGGTCAAAGTCGCCGAATGTCTGGGAGAAGGTTTCCGTCGCCGCGTCAAAGCGGAGCTGTCCGCAGATGATGTTGCCGATGCCGTCCGCGAGCATGAGGGTGCCGAGATAGCTGTCGCTCCTCGTCCCGACCACTCGTTCAAGGTTGCCGTCCAGGATCGAAAGCTTTCGTCCAAAACCATCTTCGAAAAGCACGAACACGAATTCCTTACCGTTCGAGGCTACCATTCGCTCGATTTTTATGGCACGAGTGATTGAATATCCCTGACTCGCGAGCGCCCTGCGCAGATCGTGGCTGGCTTCCAGGTTCTGCAGCTCCGCCGGAAACATGTCCAGCCCCAGGAACTCGCAGCCGGCCAGGGCTCCGGCGCAGGCCACGGCGAACACCGCGGCCGCGAGGCGCAAGCGGCGCGCGCCGCCAAGCCGGGAGTTTGGCGACCGGGATGCTCGAAGGCTTGCGGCGCTCATAGCTTGAATATAACCCCAAGGGATACGAAAATCGGTCCCTTGCCGCCAAGCTCGAGCCATTCCCGGGGGAGGAGTCCGGAATCGAGGCCGAGCGAATAGGGAAAGCGTTGCTCCATGACGAAGGCCCAGGTCGGTTCGTGCCACTCGAGGGTCAGGAAGACCGGCTCAAGGCAGAGGTCGAAGGCTGCGGGATGGTCGAGGCCGACCTGGGTGAAGATTGTGGCGATGCCGGACAGACCCAGGCCCAAGCTGGCGCGGAACCTGGCGGCGGGATCGAAGAAGAGGTAGGCTCCGGCGCCGAGCCTGAGCTCGTCATGAAGCACGGCCTTCGAGCCCGGCCGGAAATCGTAGGCGGCCCACAGGGCGTTCTCCGCCCGCAGGTAGACTCGGTCGGGCAGGGGATACCAGCGGGCACTGACCGCGGCGCCGAGCAGCCTTCCCGTGCCGTAGTTCGCGCCGAGCGCGAAGACGGTTTTCTTGAGAAGGGGAGGCAACGCGATGGTCGAAGCCTTGGGCTTTATTTTCACCGTCGCGCCGCCGGGCCAGTAACCCGGTTTATCGAGCCCGACCACCAGCCGCTCGCCCGGCAGGAAGGGCAGGTACGGCGCCTCGAGGGCGCCCCCGCGTATAGCGCCGGCCGCGAAGCCTTCGCTTCCCGGCAGCCCGAAGCTGACGGCCGCGTCCTCGTCCCGGGAGCTGAAGGCCAGGCGGTAGTCGATGGGCACCGGCCGTTCCGGCGCGGCGCGCGCGGCGGCGGCCGCGACGGCGACTCCCTTGGCGGAAGCGTCGAGCAGGGGCAGGGCGGAAAGGCCGGCGTAGGCGGAAAAGGCGTCGGCGCCGAAGAGGCTGCCGTCGCGGCCGTCATAGGCGGCGGCGCGCCAGAGGATGCGCCGCGATTCGACGGAAACCCGCGCTATGAAGACCCACCTCGCGCCCGAGGCCCGCGCCGCTCCCCGTGCCGCCTCTGGTTCGGCGAGCTCGTATTCAAGCGGCGCGCCGCGGCCGGCCGCGAGCCCCGTGGCGCCGGCCTCGCGGGCCAGGGACACGGCCAAAGCCTCCGCGAAGCGGAGCGCCTCGGCCGCGCCGCCGCCGGAGGCGGGAACCGCGACCGCGACGATGGCGCGGGAGGCGTCGAGTTCCGCCGCTTCCGCCGGAGCGCCCGTCGGGGTAGGGGACTGGGCGCCAAGCCGGATCCCCGAAGCGAGAAGCAGCGCGGCGGCCGCGGCGACGCGAAGGCGGGCGGGCGGCCGCATCATTTCTCCGTCAGGACCTCAACCCCGTCCCAATCGGCCGGGGGAGGCGACTTAAGGTAGTCCCGGGCCCGTTCCAGGAAGAGCTCGGAGGGATAATCATCGGGAAGGAGCCGGCCGACCTTTTCCAGACCGGCTATCGCGCCGGCGAAATCCCGGCCGTAATAGCGCTCCAGGGCCTGGTCGTGGAGCGCCCAGGCCTCGGCCTCGGCCCCCTCCACGCGGCGCCTGGCCGTGTAGATCCGCACGCCCTTCGACTTGCCCTTGACGGCGACCGTGTCGAGGAGCCGGCAAGGCAGGCTGTCCTTCACCTTCATGTGGACGCTTTCCGAGAACAGGAGCTGCTGGTGGTACTTCTTGGTCAGGCCCTCGAGCCGCGAGGCCAGGTTGACCATGTCCCCGATGACCGTGTAGTTCATCTTCTTCTCGCAGCCGATGTTGCCGACGGTGACGACGCCGTAGTTGATGCCCACGCCGATGTGGAACTCGGGGCCGCCGCTCGCGCGTTGCGCGGCGTTGAAGGAGTCCAGGGCCTCGGACATCTCGAGCCCCGCGAGCACGGATTGCAGCGCGTCGTCCTCGTGCCGCACGGGGGCGCCGAAGAAGGCCATGATCGCGTCGCCGATGTACTTGTCCACGACGCCGCCCCGGCCCATGATCACGTCCACCATGCCGGAGAAATAGCGGTTGAGGGCGGTGACGAGATCGTCGGGCGCCATCTTCTCGGAGATGCTCGTGAAGGACCGGATGTCGGAGAAGAGGATGGAGACGACGCGGTTGTCGCCGACCAGCATGCCCTCCGGGTTGATGAAGACCTGGTCGATCACGTCCTTGGGCACGTAGAGCTGGAAGATGTTCCGGATCTTCATCTCCCGCTTCTGCGCCACCACCGCGTCGAAGGCGTAATGCTTGATCTGCTCGTAGGCCTTGCCGAGCTCGCCGAGCATCAGGTTGAAGGTGTGGGAGAGCTGGCCGATCTCGTCCTTGTACTCGACGGGCACGCGCTCGGAAAGGTCGTTGGAGGCTATGATGCGGCGCATCGCCTCGACGACCTCCTCGATGGGACGCGTCAGGTAGCGGGCAAAGAAGAGGAGGAGGAGGATTGAGGCCAGGGCCGACCCGGCCAGGATGGCGAGGGCGGTGCGGAGGATCGCCTCCACCTCGCCGTAGAAGGCGCCGCGCTCCTCGGAGACGATGAACTCCCAGCCGAAGGGCTGGAAGGGAAAAGCCGCGGCGACGCGGTCCTTGCCGCCGAGCTTGACCTGGACGAAGCCGCGTTTCGCCTCGGCGGCGAGCGCCTGTATCGCGGCGGCTTCCGATTCGAGCGGGTCGAGGGCCGCGCCGCCCCCCCCGCCGGTCCGCATCGCCACCGCGCCGGCCGCGTCGAGGGCCACGATGGCCTCGGTGGGGCTGCGCAGGATGGAGCCGGCGAAGGACTCCACCGCGGCGCGCGCGGCCGCCTCCATGTCGGGCCTGCCGACATAGCCGTTTTCGGCCAGGAGGTTCCACTGGCTTTCCGCGTACTTTTCCAGTTCGGAGGCCTTGAAGGTCAGGAACTCCGTGGCGACGCGCGTGACCGAGGAGGCGGCGACGAAATACGACGACATTCCCGCCAGCACGACGGAAACCATGATGAGGGGAAGGACGATCAGGATGATCTTGAGCCGTATGCTCATATAGCTACATCATACCCGAGCCCAGTCCATCCTGCAACGAAAAGACGGCTTCCGGGACCAAAAACTTCACCGCGGCGAGCGCACAGGATGGAAGGAAGGGGCACGGAGAAGCGCACAAAAAGCAAACGCGGGGAAAAGGGAGGGGCAGGGCCGATTCGCGGCCGCCGCCCCTCTCTTTTTATTTTCCTCCCTGTTCTCTTTTCCTTCTCCCTGCCCTCAGCGGCCGATCGTCAAGAAAGCCTACCTGCCGCGGGTGCCGTAGAGGTAGCGGAAGTAGTCCATGTCGGTGGAGATCGTCTTGTTGAAGCCGGGCATCGTCTGCCGATAGGACTCGACCGCGCGCCAGAAGTCATAGAAGGAGGGATCGCGGCCGTAGGAATCGGCGTAGATGCGGGAAGCTTCGGCGTCGGCCTTGCCCTTGGCGGTCTCGGCCTTCTGGTAGGCGCCCGAGAGGATGGAGCGCTTTTCGTTCTCCAGCTTGCCGAACCACTCGGCCTTCTTGCCCTCGCCGTAGCTCCTGAAGGCCTGGGCGATCTGGGCGCGCTCCTTGATCATGCGCTGGTAGACCGATTCGGTGAGTTCGTCCGAGTACTTGATCTGCCGCGGCACGATGTCGATGACCTCGATGCCGAAGGATGGCACGATCGACTTGACGATGGCGAGCATTTCCTCCGAAAGTTGTTCGCGTCCCTTGGAGATGTTCTCGTAGCTGATGTTGCTCTGCGTCAGCTGGTCCAGGGCGGCCGAGCCTTCGGCGTCGCCGGTCTGGAAGGTTTCCCGCGCGGCGGTGCCGATGAGCCGGTTCGAGTTCCGCACCGCCTCCCGGAGGAAGTTGCCCGAAATGACGGTGCGGACCGCCGAATCGATGACGTCGTCCAGCCGTCCGAAGGCGCCCTCGAGGCTGCCCACGGATTCGTAGAATTTAATGGGATCGGAAATGCGCCAGCGAGCCGTCGCGTCGACCCAGATGAACTGGTTTTCCTTGGTCTGGATGCGCTCCGGCTGTCCGTCCCAGGGTAGGATCTTCTTGGGATACTTGACGACGTTGTCGACGAAGGGGGAGCGGAGCTTGAGTCCGGCGTCCTGCTGGACGGCGACGATCTTGCCGAGCCGCACCACGAGGGCGAGTTCGCCTTCGTTGACGATGTAGAAGGGCCCGAGGGCCAGGAAGACGACGAGGACGGCGAGGACCGCCGCCATGATCACGAGCAGGCGTTTCACTTGACGGCCCCCTTCGAGTCGAGGTTCTTGAGGGGAAGGAAGTTCGTGAAGCGCTTGTCGATGAGCTCGACCCCCTTCGCGTCCTTGAAGATCTCGTCCATCATCTCGTAGTAGAGACGCTGGCGCGTGACCTCGGGAGCCTTGCGGTACTCCTCGTAGACCGAGTTGAAGCGGGCGACGTCGCCCCTGGCGCGGTTGACGCGCTCGGTCGCGTAGCCCATGGCCACCTCGACCACGCGGTCGGCCTCGCCGCGCGCCTTCGGGATCTCGGCGTTGTACGCCTCCTTGCCCTCGTTGATGAGGCGGTTCATGTCCTGGATGGACTTGTTCACGTCCTCGAAGGCCTCTTGCACGCCCTTGGGCGGAATGATGCTCTGGAGCTGGACCTGCGTGACCTGGATGCCGATGCCGTAGCTCGAGAAGACCTCGTTCATCATCTGCACCGCGCTTTCCTGGATGGCCGTGCGCTCGGGGCCGATGACGCCGAGGATGGTCCGGTCGCCGACGAGGAGGTTGATCGTCGACTGGGAAATGTCGCGGATCGTCTTGTGCCGGTCCTCGAGGTTGAAGAGCCAGGCCTTCGGATCGGTTATGCGGTACTGGATGACCCACTCGACGTCGATGATGTTGAGGTCGCCCGTCAACATCGTCGATTCCGCGGAGTAGTCGCCCGTGTCGTACTCGCTGACGACGCCGGCCTTCGTGGAGCGGAAACCGAACTGCTCGGTCTGGATCACCTCGGTCTTCACGAGATAGCTCCGCTGGATCCCGAAGGGCAGTTTGTAGTGCAGGCCGGGCTCGGCGGTGCTGGTGTAGCGGCCGAAGGTGGTGATGACGGCTCGTTCGGTCTGGTCCACCACGTAGAAGCTCGTCGCGAAGAAGATCACGACGGCGACGGCTGCGATGGTGACGACGACGGCCGCCGGTTTCATGCGGAAACGGATTTTTCTTCCGCCCCGCGGTATGTCTGCCATGGGCACCTCCAACCTACAAAGTAAGTCGCGGCGCGGCAAAAATAAAGGGGCGGCGGGATTATTTAGTCGAGACGGGCGCGGGCGAGCGCCTCCGCGAGGGCCTGGGCCCCGAAGGAGGCCTCCAGCCGGGCGCGGGCCTCGGCGGGGAGCGGCGCCTCGAGGGTTCGGGGAAGGTCCCCGAAGGGCGCCCCGGCGCGGAACTCGAGGCGCCAGGCGTGGAGCAGGTAGCCGCCGGGCAGGGGAGGGCCGCCGTACTTCGCGTCCCCCGCCAGGGGAAGGCCGCGGGCCGCCGCCTGGACGCGGATCTGGTGGGTCAGCCCCGTTTCGAGCTCGACGAGTGCCAGGAGGAATGCCCCCCCGGACAGCAGCAACCTGGCCCGCGCCCTGGCCGGCCTGCCGGCTGGATCGAGGCGGGTTATGCGGCCTTCCTCGTCCCGGACAAGGAGGTCCTCCCACGGCCGCTCCTCGCCGGGCCGCCAGGCTTCCGGCGTCCGGGCGCGGCCTGGCGCGGACAGGAGGGCGAGGTAGCGCTTCCGGATCCCTCCGGCCCGGAGCAGTTCGGTGAAGGCCTTCGCGCCAGCCTGGCTCTTCGGAAAGGCGATGAGGCCGGAGGTGTTCCGGTCCAGGCGATGGAGGGGGCCGGGTACGAAGGCGAGCGAGCCCTTGCTCCTTTCCGCGAGGGCGGCGCGCACGAGGAGATCGAGGCCGCCTTCGCCGTGGCTCGGCATGCCCTTGGGCTTTGAAAGGAAGAGCAGGTCGGCGGACTCGAGGACGACGAGCCCGGGATCGAGGACCCCGCCGACGCCGGAGAGCGCCCCCGCGCCGGTCTCGGCCGGAGCCGCCTTGGACGCGCACTCCGCGATGGAGCGATCCACGGCGATGCGGTCGCCTTCGGCCAGGCGGTCCTCGGGAAGGGCCTTGGCGCCGTTGACCCGGATGCGCTTTTTCCTGAGGGCGCCGTAGACGGCTGACAGCGGCAGTCCCGGCAAGAGGATGCGGAGGACGCGGTCCAGCCGCCTGCCCGAGTCGTCGGGGCCGGCGACGAACTCCTCTATGTTCTCCATGGGCCTGACTTTACGCCCGAGTGCCGCGCCTTGACAAGGACCGTGCCTTCGGGAGACACTTTCGCGATGAACGGCGCGACCCGGCCCATGGAGGGCGATCTCTTCCATAATCCGATTTTTCTCTCCGCGGTCTGCAGCCTTCTCGTCGCCCAATTCCTGAAGGTGGTGATCAACCTCTTCAAATTCCGCTCCGAGTCCTTCCGCGAGGTCCTCATGACCTTCCTCTGGAAGACGGGCGGCATGCCCTCCAGCCACAGCGCCCTCGCCGTGTCGATCGCCACGGCGATAGCCTATGTCGAGGGCGCCAACACCAGCATCTTCGTCCTCGCGCTCTTCTTCGCCCTCGTCGTGATCAGGGACGCGATGGGCGTCCGACGTTCCGCGGGGATCCAGGCGCGCACCCTCAACCAACTCGGCAAGAGCCTCGCGGGGCGCGTCGGCATTCCCTACCACCCGGTAAAGGAAGTCCAGGGACACAGCCCGCCCCAGGTCGCGGTCGGAAGCCTCCTCGGCTTCTTCATCGCGCTCGCCTTCTGTACCCTCTAGGAGCCCGGCCCTGAGGTGCTCCCGTGCCGCGAAGGGTCTCTGCTGGGCGGCGCTGTCCATCGCCGCCACGGTCCTGGCCCTGCTGGCCGTTCCGGCGCCGCGCGCCGCGAGGGTCTGGCCGGGCCACAGCATCCTTCTCGTCGAGGAACGCGTCGCCGAATCGGCGGTCTTGGAGGCCTTGGCGGCCGCGGGCTTCGATGCCGTGCTTTCGGAGTCCACCCAACCCGTCGCCGTCGCCGACTACGCCGGGCTTTCCAGTCTCGCGAAGCTCGACCTGGCCGCCCTCCGCGAGCGCGTTCCCGCGGGCGATCCGCGGCGCGACGGCTACGTGGAGGGGCTCGGCGCCTGGTTCCGCGCCGCCAAGGGCGCCACGACCTACCGGATCTACTACCTGGCCGGCACGGCCGCCGTCGGCCCGCGGATCGAGGCGGCCCTCGCCCCCTACGCCGACGCCTGGCTCCTGCCCGAGTCCGAGGCGGCGGCGCCCACGCGGCTCGCCCTGGCCATGCTCGCGATTTGCGCCGCCGGCGTCCTCCTCCTCGTCCTCGTCAAGCCGCGCGGCCGCGCCCAGCGCCTCGTCCTCGCGGCCCCCTTCGCCCTCCTTGCCCTCCGCGGCCCTGAAGCGGCGGTCGCCGCCCTCATCGCCTCCGCCCTGGCCGCCCTTCTCGCCGAGGGCCTCGAGCGGACGCGCGGCGACCTGCGCTCGTTTTTCGCCGCGGGCTTCGCCGCCGGCGCCCGGCCGCGCGAGCTCTTTCGGCGGGCGGCGGGCCTGGCCCTCCGCGGCCTCGCCCAGCCCCTCCTCGACGCGCGCTACCTCCTCCTCGCCGCCATCGGCGTTCTTGCCCTGGATACGCGCCTCCTGGTCGCCATCCTCCTGGCGGGCCTCGCCGCCAGCGCCGGCCTCGCGTCCCTGGCCTTGGCCCGGGAGCTCCGCCGGGAGAAGCTCGGCCTCGCGGCCCGCGAGGCCTTCGTTCCCGTCGCCATCCTGCGGGGACGCCGACTCCTCCGCGCGCCCCTCTCCGGGCGGCTCCACCTCGCCGCGCACGCTCTCGCCGTCCTCGCGCTGGCCCTCGGCGCCTCGCTCGCGCTCCGTCCCGGCGCCGGCCCCGAGCGGCCCGCCGCGACCGACCTCGCCGCGCTCGCGCTGCCCCAGCCGCGGCTGGTCGGCGGCGAGGCGACGCCTTCTCCCGAGCGGGCCGGCGAGTTTATCGCCGCCCGCGAAGCCTCCGGCCTCGTCGACCTGGCCGATTGGCTGGTCCACCGCGCGCGGCAGGAAGCCCTGTTCCTCGCCCCCTTCGGCTCCCCCGCGGGCGATCCCTTCGCCGCCCAAGGCGTGCCGCTCCCCGGCGGCGGCGTGGCGGCGGAACTCCGCTTCACCGCCGCCTGGGCAAGGCAGGCCTACCGGGACCTCCCCGCCACGGGCATCGAAGGCCTCCTGCGCTCGCGCGGGGGCTTCGTCCGCGGCGAAGTCCGGCCATTCGCTCCGGAAACCTCCCGACCGCTTGCGCCGAGGGAGGGCCTTCTGTATATAATCCTCCTGGCTCCGCCCCTCTACGGCGCCTTCGCGGGCCTGCCGCGCGCGAGGAAATCCGCCGCCGGGAGCGTAAGTAGGCATTATGAGACCCCCTAAGACCTTCCGGCACGGCGGCCTGTCGCTCGATCTCGAGAGAGACTGGCGGCCCGTCTCGCCGGTGCAGAACTCCTTCCTGCCCAACGCGGCCGCCATCCTCCTGAAGCAACACGCCGGTCCGGCCGCGCGCTGCCTCGTCCGCAAGGGCGAGTACGTCCGCGAAGGCGCCCTGCTCGGCAAGGCCGAAGGCCCGGGCTCCGCGGCGATCCACGCCTCCGTCCCCGGCGTCGTCCGCGACATCCGCCGCGTCCGCCTGCCCGAGGGCGGGGAGTGCGAGGCGGCCGTCATCGTCCTCGAAGGTTCCTTCGACCGGCTCGGCAAGCGGGTGGAGAAATATCTCTGGAAGGGCGTGTCCCGCGGCGACCTGCTCCAGACGCTCCGCGACCGCGGCGTCGTCGAGACCGAAGCGCCCGGCAGGCCCCTCTACGAGCTCCTCCGCGAGCGCGAGAAGACCGAACTCCTCGTCCTCAACGCCGTGGAGAGCGAGCCCTATCTCCGCACCGAGGCGGCCGTCCTCGCCGACCGCGGTCCCGAGGTGCTCGAAGGCTTCGCCATCCTCCGCAAGATTCTCGCTCCCGAACGCTGGATCCTGGCCCTCGACGCCTCCGAAAAGGAAGCGGTCGCCCGCGCGGCCGAATCGGCCAAGGGTCTCGAGGAGGCGCCCGACTCCATACTCCTCGAGCCGCGCTATCCCCAGGACCTGCCGAGCCTCCTCCTCGAGGTCATCCAGCGCGATCGCCACGGCGCCAAGGGCGCGCCTTCGGCCGTCATCGTGCGGCCCTCGACGGCCCTGGCGGTCTACGAGGCCGTCGCCCTGGCCAAGCCCTTCCTCGAGCGCTACGTCACCGTGGCCGGCGGCGCCGTCAAGAATCCCGCCGTCCTCAAGGTCCGCATCGGAACGCCGATCGGCGACCTCATCGAGGAATGCGGCGGCTTCTCCGGCACGCCGGAGCGCATCGTCCTCGGCGGCCCCTTGCGCGGCCTCCCGGTCTACGACCTCGACGCGCCCGTGACCAAGCAAACCTCCGCGGTCCTCGCCCTCCACGCGGAGGAGACGCGCAAGTCCCGGCGCCGCCCCTGCATCCGCTGCGGACGTTGCGCGGAAAGCTGCCCCGAACGCCTCGACCCCGCCGGACTCTACCGCCGCGTCGTCGCGGACCGCCGCGGCGACGCGGCCGCCCTCGGCCTCGCCGATTGCAGCGCCTGCGGCGTATGCGGCTTCCTCTGCCCCTCGCGCCTGCCCCTCGTCGAGACCTTGGCCGCCGCCCGGGACGCCATCAAGGAGGGAGCATGAGCAAGGCGGAGCGCATTCTCGTCGGCCCCGCGCCCCACATCCACGACCGGCAGTCCACCTCCGGCCTCGTCTGGGGCATGAGCGCGGCCCTCCTGCCGGCCTTGGCCTGGGGCGTCTTCTGCTTCGGCTCGGGCGCGGCGATCGTCGTCGCGTCGGCGATCCTCGGTGCCCTTGCGGGCGAAGGCCTCGTCGGCCTGGCCCGGCGGCGCTTTACCCTCCTCGACGGCACCGCCTTCCTGAGCGGGCTTCTCGTCGGCCTCGCGATGCCGCCCGCGGTTTCGCCCTTCATTCCCGCGGCTTCCGCCTTCTTCGCGACGGCCTTCGTCAAGGGAGCGCTCGGCGGCCTCGGCTCGAACTGGATGAATCCCGCCCTCGCCGGCGTCGCCTTCGCCATCCTCAATTGGCCCAAGGCGATGGGCAGCTGGATCCTGCCGCGCCACCTCACCGGTATAGCGGGCCTGTCGGGCGCGACCCCCCTCGGGCTCGTCCACGACCGTCTCGCCGCGGGGCAGGGCGGCGGTGATCCCCTCGCCATCCTCGGCCAGTCCGGCTTCCGCTTCTCCGAAATCGACCGCGCCGTGACCGGCTTCCTGAACGGCGGCCTCTTCGGCCCCCTCGGGGCCGAACTGCCCTCGGGCTACGTCGACCTCCTCCTCGGCAACCGCTCCGGAGCGGTGGGCGAGCTTTCCGGCATCCTCATCCTCGCCGCCTCCGTGGTCCTCATCGCCAGGCGCATGATCCGCTGGGAGATTCCGCTCTCCCTCTTCGCGAGCTACGGCCTCCTCGCCTGGCTCTTCGGCGGCCTGCCCTTCGGCGAGGGCTTCTTCGCCGGCGATGTCCTTTTCAACGTGCTCTCCGGCTCCTTCCTCCTCGTCGCCTTCTTCATGGCGACGGATCCGGTCACCTCGCCCGCCACCCGCCTCGGCATGGTCGTCTACGGCATTGGCGCCGGAGCCCTCACCTTCCTCATACGGGGTTTCGGCTCGCGGCCCGAAGGCACGGCCTTCGCCGTGATCCTCATGAACTGCGCCCTGCCCCTCATCGAAAAGCTCGAGCGGCCCCGCCGCCGACCGCGAGGAAACTAGCCATGGATGAAGCCAGGAAGAAGCTCCTTCTGCAAAACCTCGCGGCGGCCGGATTCTTCGCCGTCCTCGCCGTCCTCGTCGCCGGCGTCGCCATTCTCGCGGAAGCGGGGAGCGTCAGGCGCGAGCGCGAGTCCCTCTCGGCCCTCGCCGGCCGCAAGGCCCAGTCCCTCCCGACTCGCTTTACCGACCCCGACTTTTCGCGCCTCTACCTGCTCGAAGGCAAGGGCTCCACGCGCTACGGGACGGTCGCCCGGCTCGGCGCCGACGGCGGTTCCGTCTTGGCTGCCCTCGTGTTCACGGGCAAGGGCGACCTCGAGGCCGCCCGGATAGTGGGCGAGGGCGCCGCCGGCCTGCCCTTCGCCAAGGACGGCTGGTTTTCGGAGTTCCTCGGCAAGGGCGCCTCCCGCGGCTTTCCCCGCACGCTCGCCGAGCTTCGCCGGAGCGACGTCGCCTCGGGCGCGACCCGCAGCCTCGACGACTGCGCCGAAACCCTCGGCCGCGTCTCCGCCGCCGTCCTTTCGGCCGCCGGGCGGAAGGAATAGCACATGGAAGCCCGTCGCGACGCCTTTATCCCCGACCCGATCCTTGGCGGCCTCCTCGGCCTCTGCCCCCTCGTCGCCGCCGCCGATACCCTGGCCGACGGCGCGATCCTCGGCCTCGGCGCTTCGCTCTCCGCGATCATTCTCGGCGCGGGCCTTCCCGCCTTCCGGGAATTCATTCCCGAGCGCCTGCGCGCTCCGGTGGCCCTGGGCCTCGGCGCCTTTCTCGCCGCCCTCTTCGGGCTCGCCGCCGAAGCCTACTCTCCCGCCCTGGCCGCCGGCCTCGGCCTGTACCTGCCCCTCATAGCGGTAAACTGCGTCACCCTCGCGGCGCTGCGCCGTGGGATCCGGACTGAAGAGCTCAAGTCCGGCCTCATCCCCTCCTCCTTGAGTTACCTGCTGGTCGCCATCCTCATCTCGGCCCTGCGCGAGGCGATCGGCCTCGGACGGCTCACCTTGCCGACGCCCGGCCCCGCTCCCTACACCTTGGTCTTCTTTGAAGAAGCCCCGTTCCGGCTCCTCGCCGCCCCGGCGGGAGGCTTCCTCATCCTCGGCTGCCTGGCCGCGGCCTATCGATTCGCGCTCCGCGCGCTCGGAAGGAGACTCCCCTGAGCTACCTCGGCATCGCGCTCACCGCCGTCTTCGCGGCGAACGCCCTCCTGGTCTACGGCCTCGGCGCCTGCCCGGCCCTGCGCGGCGAGCGGCGCGGGCTTCTCGTCTCCATCCTCGCCCTCCTGACGGCGAACCTGCTCGCCTCCTCCCTGCTCTGGGCCCTCCGCGAACTCGTCCTCGCCCCCTTCGGCCTCGAGGCGCTGGAACCCCTCGTTTTCGCCCTCCTCATCGCGCCCCTCGTCAAATACCTCGGCCGCGCCATCGCCACCTCGGGCGCGCCCCTCCTGCAAAAGGCGGGCGCCGCCATCGACGAGGCCGCGGTCAGCTGCCTCGTCTTCGGCATCGCCCTCATCGCCTCCCGCTCCAACTTCGGCCTCCTCGAGGCCTTGACCGCCAGCCTCGGCGCCTGTGTCGGCTATTGGGCCGCCCTCGTCCTCCTCGGAGCGATCCGCGAACGGCTCGAGCTTTCCGACCTCCCGGAATCCTTCCGCGGCGCTCCCGCCATCCTCGTCTCGGCCGGACTCATGGCCATGGCCTTCATGGGCATCGACGCCGTGTTCATCGGGAATCTGGTAGGGTAGGGTCATGGAGTGGCTCAGGCTCTTGGCCGCCTTCGGCCTCGTTTTTCTCGCCTCCTTCGGGGTTTTTTTCCTGTCCGCCGCCTGGGAGCGGCGACGCCATCGCGACGCGGCGCTCGACGGCCTCATAGCCCTCCTGCCCGGTTTCGACTGCGGCCTCTGCGGCGCCGAGGATTGCCGGCGCTACGCGAGGCGGCTGCTCCAGGGAGCCGATCCCTCCCTCTGCGCCCCCGGCGGACTGGCCGCGGAGAAAGCCCTTCGCGCCGCCCTCGGCGGCGACCGGGAAGCCAGCCGCATCGCCGTTGTCCGCTGCGGCGGAAACCGCGGCGCGGCCAAGCCCCTTTTCGCGATCGACGGCTGCGAGGACTGCGCCGCCGCCGCCCGGCTCTTCAGCGGCCAGCAACGCTGCAAGAGCGCCTGCCTCGGCCTCGGTTCCTGCGCCAAGGCCTGCCCCCTGGGCGCGATCCGCCTGACGGAGCGCTTGGCCGCCGTGGATTCCGAGCGCTGCTCGGGCTGCGGCGCCTGCCTCGACGCTTGTCCCCAGGGCCTCATCACCCTCGTTCCGGCGGCCTACCGCTGGTTCGTCGCCTGCGCGGCCGGCGGCGGCCCGGAGGAGCGGCTCCAAAACTGCTCCGCCGCCTGCACCGCGTGCGGCGAGTGCGTCCGGGTTTCCGGCGCCTGGGAGTTCACCCTGCAGGGCGATCTCGCCGCCGCCTCGACGACGGCCAAGGATCCCGGCTCCTCCGCCTACGCGGGCATCGCCGCCCGCTGTCCCACCGGCGCCATCAAGCTGGCCGGCGGCGAAAAAAAGCGATAATTGCCCTTCCTGAACAAGAGCGGCTGGACTATAATCGCGCCATATTCGCCTAAGGACACTTGCCCCAATGCTTAAAAGCCATGTCATCATCGGCACTTATAACCATATCCCCGAAGGGGCCGAAGAGTCCTTTTTCGAAGAAACCTACCAGGTCTGTTGGCGTCCCTTCCTTTCCGCCCTCTACCGCTTCCCTGAAATCTACGCCGTAGTCCATTACACCGGCACGGTTTTGCGCTGGCTCGAGGCCAGACATCCCGAGTTTCTCATGCTTCTCGAGGAAATGGCCGCCCGCAAGCAAATCGAGCTCCTGGGCGGCGGCTTTTTCGCCCCCCTCCTTC
>DAINBW010000007.1:0-16579 GCA_036732745.1 Spirochaetales bacterium
TCGAGGAATGCCTCGAGGTCTTCGAGGGAGGGACGGGCCGCTAAACGGGCCTTTGAACGGGCCGCCGAGCCGGCCGCCGAGCGGGCCGCCGGACCCGCCGCGGGCGCGGCCTTAGCCGCCGGACAGGCCGCGATAGGCGGCCGAGCGCTCAGCGGCGAAGAGGGCGGCGCTGTCGTTGCGCTCGTAGCCGACTCGCGGCTTGGCCGCGCGGCGGGGCGTATCCCGGCGGCAGGAGAACTCGACAAAGCGGCGCCTTCCTTCGATCCAGCGGCAGAGGGCGTCAACGAGCGGATAGGGCGCGCCGCCCCGTCCGGCGGCCGCCAGGGCGCATTCCCACACGACCGCGACGCGCCAGCCGGCCGCGCGGAGTTCGTCCACGACGCGCCGGTCGCGGGAGCGGTTTCCCTCGATCTTGGCGAGCCAGAACGCCGTGTTGCTGGAGGGTGCCCTGAACCGCGGGCAATCGTGGCCGTGCCAGAAACAGCCGTGGACAAAGACGACGGCGCCGTGCCGCGTCAGCTTGAGGTCGGGCCGGCCCGGCAGGTCGCGCGCGTCCACCCTGAAGCGATAGCCCCGCGCGTGCAGGGCGGAGCGGATCGACCGCTCCGGCGCCGTGTCGCGGCCCCGGACGGCCGCCATGACGCGGCTCCGGGCTTCCGGGCTCAGGCTGTCCATGGGACCATCCTGCTCCGTTTATGCCCCGGAAGCAAGCGGCGCCGCGCGACCGGCTTGTCCGGCCTTATTCCTCCACGGCCGGCAGCTCCTCGCAGAGCTCGGTGAGTTCCATGTCGAGCTCGCGGCGCCAGGCTTCCATCCGGGCCGCCACGATGGCCTCCCCCGCTTCGAGAAGGCGGGAACCGAGTTCCGCGTCGAGATGCCGCAGGATGCCCCGGTGCGGCCCCGCCTCGGGCCTCAAGCCGCGGAGCCGGGAAGCCGCCTCCTCCTCCGAGCCCGAGTCGAGGTAGAGAAGGCCGAGGGCCATCGCCGTCGAGCGCGAGACGCCGCCCCAGCAATGGAGGACATAGCCCGTCGCCTCGTCCTTGGTGCGTTCCCAGAATCGGAGCAGTCGCCTAACGTCCCGAGCCTCGGGCACGCGGCGCGGCCGCATCGCGCCGAGGAGGTCTTTCCTTTCCACGTCGAAGAAGGTCAGCCGCAATATGCGCCGGAACCGCCCGCGGAATTCCGCCGGCAGGCGCTCACCCGGCATGGCCGGGCGCCACGGCAGCCGCGGGTTGCCGATCGACACGAGATGGTCGGGCAGGGGCTCACCCCGCCGGACGAGCTCGAGCAACTCGAGCTCGCCGAACACCCTGATATCGCGGCTCATCGGACCGCCCCCGCCGGGCGCCGCGCCGCGGCGAAGCGGCGCCGCGGGCGAATGGAAGAGGCGCCTCGTTTTCTTGGACCAGTCAAGACTTCCCCCATCAGAAGAACAACACCTCGCCCTCCGGCGGCGATTCCTCCTGGACCGCCCCTTCCTCGCCGAGCTCGAAGTCCTCGCCGTAGTGGGCCTGGAACTCCACGAGGAGGGAGCCCGGGCCTTCGAAATAAAGGCTGCGGTAGAGGGGCGAGGGATGGGCGAAGTGCCTGAGCTCCTTGCCGGCGAAGACGGTCGGCGTCGAGAGGGCGATCTCGACGCCGGCGGCGTAGAATCGGTTCTTGAGCCGGCCCAGGCATTGGTTTGACAGCTCGCCGGCCCAATCGGCGACGATCTCGTCGGTGGCGCGGGCCGCGCGCAGGTTGGAAGGGAGACTCGCCTCGGCGAGCGCGCGGCTCACGGTGAGGACAAGGACGCCGAGGATGCGCTCGGCGGTGAAGCCGATGGTCGAGGCGAAGGGCTCGTCGATGCCTTCCGTGCGGTACTCGACTTCGCGGAGCGCCACCCCGTGGGAGGCGAAGAGTTCCAGCGTCGACGAGACGAGAAAGGCGTCGTTGCGGGAGAGCGACTCGGTCTTCATGCGGGAACCTCCGCGCGCGGATCGGGGCGGCGGTCGCCCGCCGCCCCTTCCTATAAGCATCGCGTTCCGCGCAGGCCTGTCAAGCCGCGCCCTTCGCCCGAGGGCGACGGGCGCGCCGCGGCGGGGAGCCTTAGGCCAGGCCCCGCTGCTTCAAGAGGGCGTCGATGCGCGGCTCGCGGCCTCGGAAGTTCCTGAAGGCCTCGCCGGGCTCCAGGGAGTTGCCCGCGGCGTAGATGTTCTCAAGAAGCCGAGCGGCGGTCTCGGGATCGAAGAGGTCGCCCTTCTCCTCAAAGGCGCCGAAGGCGTCCGCCTCCAGGACCTCGGCCCACATGTAGACGTAGTAGCCCGCGGCGTAGGCCTCCGAGGTGAAGAGATGCTGGAAGTGCGGGAGGCGGTGGCGGAGGCCCACTTCGGCCGGCACGCCGAGGCGCGCGCACTCCTCCGCCTCGAACTTGGCCGCGTCGAAGGCGCCCGGATCGTCGATCGCGTGGGCGGCCATGTCGAGGAGGGCCGGCCCGATGTACTGGACCGTGTCCCAGCCCATGTTGAAGGTGCGGGTCCTCCGGATCTTCTCCACGAGGGCCGCGGGGATGGGCTCGCCCGTCTTGGCGTGGCGGGCGTGGCGGGCCAGGAGCTCGGGCGCCAGGGCCCAGTGCTCGAAGAGCTGGCTCGGCAGCTCCACGAAGTCGCGGAGGACGTTGGTGCCGGAGAGGGCCCGGTAGCGCACGTCGCTCAGGAGGCCGTGGAGGCCGTGGCCGAACTCGTGGAAGAGGGTCTGCGCGTCGTCGAAGGAGATCAGCACGCTCTCGCCGGGCTTGCCCTTGGTGAAGTTGTTGTTGTTGGAGACGATGGGCGCGACGCCCGCGCTCTGCTCGCGGTAGTTGCTCATCCAGGCGCCGCTGCGCTTGCCGGGGCGCGCGAAGTTGTCGCTGATGAAGAGGCCCTTGAGGGAGCCGTCCGCCTTGACGCGGACCTCGAAGAGGCGGGCGTCGGGGTGGTAGAGGGTCTGACCCCGCACCTCGCGGAACTCGATCCCGAAGAGGCGCTCGGCCGCCTCGAACATGGCCTTCACCATGTTGTCGAGGACGAAGTAGGGCTTCACCTCGGCGTCGTCGAGGTCGTAGTCGCGCTTCCGCACCCGCTCGGCGTAGTAGCGCCAGTCCCAGGCCTCGAGGGAATCGAGGCCGTCCGCCTTCTTCGCGAACTCGAGGAGGAGCTTCTTCTCCTCGGCGGCGCGCTTCAGGGCGACGGGCCAGACCTGTGAGAAGAGCCCGGCGACGGCCGCCGGCTTGCCCGCCATGCGGTCCACGAGGGCGTAGTCGGCGAAGCTCGCGTAGCCGTGGAGCCGGGCCTGCTCGCGGCGGAGCGTGAGGATGTCGCGGATGAGGGGCTTGGTGTCGCGCTCGGGAACCATCTCGCCGCGGGCGGAGAAGGCCTCGTAGACCTTGCGCCGGAGGTCTCTGCGGGTGGAGTTCGAAAGGAAGGGCTCGACGAAGGAGCGGGACAGCGTGATCGCCCACCGCCCTTCCCCGCCGCGCTCCTTGGCGGCCTCGGCGGCGGCGGCGACCAGGTCCTCCGGCAGGCCCGCGAGGTCGGCCTCCGTCTCCAGCCAGATCACGGTGCCGTCCTCGTCGGCCATGACGTGCTGGCCGAAGGTCGTGCAGCGCTCGGTGAGCGTCTCCGCGAGTTCGGCGAGCCGCTTCTTCTTGCCCTCGTCGAGGAGGGCGCCGGCCAGGACGAAATTGAGCCGGATGCGCTCCACGAGGCGGACCTGGACGGGATCGAGGTGAAGGGCCTGGCGCTTCGCGTAGACGGCCTCGACCCGCTTGAAGAGGGCCGCGTCGAGGTAGAGGCCCGTGTAGTGCCCGGTGATCCGCGGACTGTACTCGAGCTCGACGGCCTTGAGGCCGTCGGAGCTCAGGGAACTCGTCAGGTTGAAGAAGACGCCGAGGACGCGGTCCAGGGCGGCGCCGCTCTTCTCGAAAGCCTCCACCGTGTTGGCGAAGCTCGGCTCCTCGGCGGAGGCGGCGATGGCGGCGACCTCGGCCCTGTGCGCGGCCATGGCCTCGTCGAGGGCGGGCGCGAAATGTTCGGTCTTGATGCGGTCGAAGGGGGGGAGGCCGTAGGGGCCGTCCCAGCTCTCGAGGAGCGGATTGGAAGTGTTCATGGGGCTCCATCCTATCCCGGGATGGGCGGATTGTCGACCGAAATTGCCGTGATTCCCTCGCCTCCCCGGGCGGATTCGCCTATACTGTTCTTGCCCGCAGAATCCCGCCGGCCGGCCGGCCGGGCCGACGTCGCAACCCGAGTCGGCGCGCGGGGTCTATGGGAAGGCCGCGGGGCTCGCCCCGGGCCAAAAGCCGCGCGACGGCGCGATGTTGCCGACACCAAAAGTTAGGAGCAGCCGCTTGAAGGTCTACAATCCCGCTTGGTACCGCATCCTCTATTGGGTGCTTCGATCCTATCTGGACTTTTTCCTTCGCATCGACTACGCCGAGGAGGCCCCCCTGCCCCCCGGCCCCAAGGTTCTCGTCGTCAATCATCCGACCGTCTGGGACGCCTTCCCCATCCTCACCTGGCGGCGCCGGGGCTTTGTCCACGTGACCATCGAGGACCAGATCTGGACCTACACCGTCCCGCGGCGGATCTTCTCCGCCGGCAACCAGATCAAGCTCGACATGCGGCCCGGCAAGGGCAAGAGCGCGATCCGGGACTCCCTCCAGGTCCTGGGCCTCCCGAACGACCATTCGGTCCTCTTTTCCATCGAGGGCGGCCAGACCCTGCCGGAGGCGCGGGACCGGGTGCGCGCGCGGCGCGGCGCCGTCCTCCTCGCGATGGAGGCGAACTGCCCCATCGTCCCCATCGGCGTCCACCTGCCGCGCCGCAACATCCTCCGCAAGGAATTCGCCTACGAACACCGCGGCCGCAAGTACCGGGACGTCTCCTACATCCCGCGCTTCCGCAGCCGCTACGGCGTCGTCTTCGGCGAGGCGCGGTATCCGAGGGAAGTCCTCGGGCCCCACTCCACCCACGAGGACTACCAAGCCTACGCCGACTCCATCCTGGCCGAAGTCTACCGCCTGGCCGATTCGGCGGCCGAGCGCCAGCGGGCAAAGGGCTAAGCCCGACGCGGACCCGACGCGGCCGCCGGCGCCGTCCGCGACGCCGAATGGCGCCAAATGGCGCCGATCGCATAAAAAAAACCCGGCTCGAAAGCCGGGTTTTCGCGCAATGAAATACTCGCTTACTTCTTGAGGATCTTGAGCTCGCCCGTGACCTTGAGGATCTTGCCGTCGAAGGCGAACTGGAGGGCGCCCTCGTAGCCGACGAGCTCGGAGGTCGCGACGTCGGGGGTGATGTCGCCGGTCTTGTTCGTCGTCGTGCCGATCACCTTGCCGCCCGCGATGTTCTTGTCCCAAACCTTGGCCCAGTCGATCTTGGCCGCGCTGCCGTCGGCGGAGAACTCGCTGGAGATGACCTGCGGGCCCTCGCCGGCGATGTAGCCGATCTTGCGGGCCATGACGGTGGCGCCGGGGAAGGCGACCTTGCCGGTCTTGTCGGTCACGATCTCGCTGGCGGTGCCGCGGTGGGCAAAGCGGATGCGGATGGAGCCGTCGGCGAGCTTGGTGACGTTGAAGCCGTCCTCGAGGCGGGTCTTGTCGCCGGCGATCGGGTAGAGGAAGAGGCTGCGGAATCCGCCGGGGAGGATCTTCTTGCCGAAGATGTCGTTGCGGTAGTAGTTGAAGACGAGGGTGGACTCGAGCTTGGAGGCGCCGGTGATGCCGTCGACGTAGTCCTTCTTGGCGTCGAACTGGTCCTTGGCGGTGGCGACGGGGCCCTTGAAGCTGAAGTAATTGTTGGCGTCGTCGGCGGCGACCGCGTTCATCTGGTAGTCGATGACGAGGGCCGGGGCGGCGGGCGCCTGCGCGAAGGCAAAGCCGGCGAGAAGGGCGAGAAGGGCGACAAAAGCAAGTTTCTTCATTGCTTCCTCCTGGGAAAATATATAGCAATCTTTATACAATGCTTGTTTCACGAAATAAAGTACCATTCTTTCGATTTTTATCGGATTGGCGGAACATGCGGCTTTTTGGGCTCTCGGGAGGCGGCTTTGCCGCGGGCATGGCCTCCTAGGCCAACAGGCGCGTGAAGGCCGCCTTCCAGAAGGCTCGGTAGCCTTCCCAGAAAACAAAGTTGCAGCCCCAGTGCGGCGCCGGATCTGAGGTGTAGGCCAAGGTCGCGCCCCTGCCGAAACGGCCAAAGGCGAGGGCCGGATCTCCCGCTTCGCCCGCGCCGCCGGAGGTCGCGCCACCGGAGGTCGCGCCGCCGGAGGTCGCGCCGCCCGGGGCCGGGCCGCCGGAGGCGGCTTCCTCGGCCGCGTGCCGCCAGGAGGCCAAGACCTCGCAACCGGCCCGGGGCCGCACGCGGTTGTAGCCGAGGACGGGCGGCATCGACGAGAAGTCGACCCCGGGCAGGGCGACGCCGGGCAGGGCGCGGGCGACAAAGCCTTCGGTGCTCTCGACGAGGTCCTCGACCTCGAGGCATTCGACGGGAAGAATCTCGCGGAGGCCCGTGCGGCCCCAGCCGCCCTTGCCACACTCCCCGTTGAAGCTGAGCCAGCCCCCGAGGAAGGCGGCGCGCTTGCCCGCCTTCACGGCCTCGACGACGAGGCGGACGCGGTCCGGAAAGGTCAGGACGGCCGTGCCGAATTTGCGCCGGTCGAAGAAGGACGGCGCGAGCTGGAAGTTCTTCGCCTCGACGTCGGAAAAGACGATGGCGTCGTTGTCCGCGAGGACCTTCTCGAGGCCGCCCGGCGGCAGGGCGTAGAACTCCCAGGTCGGGACGCTCGCCACCTCGTGGCCCGCGGCCTCGAGGGCCTCCTTGAGCCAAGAGCCGTAGTTGATGACCTCGAGCCCCTTGTACGAGTAGTTGAAGGGGGTCTCCGCATAGACGGGTCCGGTCTGGACCGCCCAGTCGCCGATGTAATACACCTTCGCCATCACGTCTCCTTTGGTCTTGGATATGGCTCGATTGTAACCGATCTCCGGCGCCCGCGCGCGGCAAGGCCCGGCGGGGCCGCCGCGCGCGGGCCGGCCCGTCAGGCCAGGCCGAGCTGCGCGAGTTTCTCCTTGGTGGGCAGGCCGCTCTTCGGATCCCAGCCCATGCTCGCGTAGAACTCGTCGAGCATCACCTCCACGTCGACGACCTGGCCCTTGCCGAGGCCGTCGACCGCCGGCTCGTCCGTGAGGCGCGGGGGCAGGACGTCGTCCTTGCGGTCGAAGCCCTCGCGCGCGTTGAAGAGCCGCTCCAGGTTGAGCACCCGCTCGGCGCAGACGAGGAGGTCCTTGAAGCTGGCTGTTCCGCCCGTCGCCGCGTTGTAGAGGCCGGTCCAGGTGCTGCCCTTCACGGCGAGGGTGATGACGGTGAAGAGGCAGACGCCGAGCATGTTGGTGAGCATCGAGAGCTCCATCAGCGCCTTGACCCAGTACTTGTTGCCGTCCTCGAAGGGGGAGACCTTCTCGTGGATGCCGAGCTCGTGCTCGACGTAGCCGAAGGCGTCGATCGCGGAGGCGTAGGGACGGAGGTGGTCGCCGCCGCGGGCGGAGATGAGGTAGCTCAGCGCCTCGCCCTTGCTCGCGTTGACGCCGCAGGCCGCCATCTCGAGGCCCTTCACCGCCATGACGGAGGCGGCCGCCTCGCCGCCCAGCCTGGCGGCCGCGCGGGCGGATCCCTCCGCCAGGACGTCGCCGAAGCCCTCGCGCGCCGCGATCTTCCGCACCATGGCGATCATCGCCTCGGCGTCGCCGAAGCGGAGCTCGATGCCGCCGGTCGTCTTGGCGTCGATGATGCCCTTCTCGAACCACTCCATCGCGGTGGCGATCGACTGGCCGGTGGAGATCGTGTCCAGGCCGTTGCGGTTGCAGAGGTAATTCGCCTCGGTGATCGCGTTGATGTCGCGGACCATGCACTTGGCGCCGAGGGCGCCCACCGTCTCGTACTCGGGGCCGCCGCCCGTGTCGCCCTTGTAGGCGCCGCTCTTGATCGTCGTGTGCCGGCCGCAGGCGATGGGACAGCCCGCGCAGGCCCATTTCTTGACGTCCAGGGTCTCGTGGTAGTTCTTGTGCCCGAGGCTGTCCATCGCGTCGAAGGTGGTCATCTTCCAGTTCTTGGTCGGATAGAGGCCGAGGGCGTTGATGGAGTCGGTGAAGGAGGGCGTGCCGAAGGGCTTGAGCTCGTCGCGGACGAAGGCCTCCTCGTCCAGCTCCTTCCGGGCCTTGGCCGCGAGCTCGGCCATGGCCGCGTCGTCGTGGACCTCGAGCGCGGACTCGCCGCGGCAGGCGATGGCCTTGAGGTTCTTGCCGCCCATCACGGCCCCGGCGCCGCCGCGGCCGACCGCGCGGTGCGCGTCCACCATGATGGAGGCGAAGCGGACGAGCTTTTCGCCCGCGGGCCCGGCCTGCGCGATGCGGACCTTGTCGTCGCCGAGCTCGGCCTCGATCGCCGCCTCCGCCGCCTCGGTGTCGAGGCCCCATAGATGGCGGGCGTCCTTGAACTCCACCGCGCTCTCGTTGATGTTGAGATAGACGGGCAGCTCGCTCCGGCCCTTCACGACGATGACGTCGTAGCCGGCCTTCTTGATCATCGGGGCGAGGTGGCCGCCGACGTTGGACAGGCCGATGGTGCCGGAGAGGGGCGACTTGAAGCCGACGACGAGGCGGCCGCCCGTGGGCGCCTTGGTGCCGGTCAGGGGGCCGGTCGCGAAGACGAGGAGGTTGTCCGGGCCGAAGGGGTCCTCGCCGCCCTTCATCCCGTCGTAGAGGATCTTGGCGGCGAAACCCTCGCCTCCGACGAAATCCGCGTACCAGGACGCCGGAATCGGACTTGCCGCGGCGCTGCGGGCGCCGAGGTCGATCGTGAGAATCCTTCCTTTGTACCCTTGCATGCTCCCCTCCGAAACGGTTGGCATAGCGGCCCCCGGGGCGACGGGGCGCCCTCCGGGAATCCGCTCAGCCAGGGAGCTTAAAGTCTATAGCAACAATAGAGTCAAACGTTTTTATCGGGACCTGAAGCTTGATGAACATGTTGCGCTCGTTCTGCGGGAAGACCGGGAACTCGACGACCACCTCGCAGAGATAGTCGCCGACGATCTCGTAACCCCGCTCCCTGACGAAGGCGAGGAGCCTGGCCGCGTAGTCCTTCTCGCGGTCGAAGCCGTCGCAGTAGACGCAGAGGTAGGGATGCGCCGGGATCGTCTCGAGCGGGGCGTCCGCCGCGAAGCCCTCGTCCACGAAGACGAAGAGTTCCGTGGACTCGAAGCGGCCCGCGTCCATCACGGCCTTGCGCATCACCGTGCCGACGTTGCAGAAGTAGCTCATCGGCAGGCGCTTGAGGAGGATGTGCCGCTTGAGCTGGCGGAGGATGTACTCCCAGGTGGCGATGTTGTTTTGGTAGATGTCGATCTTGCCGTCGTAGAGGAAGAGCCGCCGCTCGGGCAGGCGTTCCAGGACGATCCGGCCGTTCTTCGGGGCCTCGCGGTAGCGCCGGTAGTTGTCCACGCAGGCGCCGAGGGACTTCCGCATGCGCTCGAGCTCGGCGATCTTCCGCTCCAGCTCCTCGCCCTGGCGGATCAGGGCCTCGCGGCAGAGCTCCAGGTCCTCCTTCCGGAACTGCTGGAGGATGAGGGCCAGTGGCATGCCCATGTTCTTGAGGTACTGGATCATGTCGAGCCGGGCGCATTGCTTGATGTCGTAGTAGCGGTAGCCCGTCATCTCGTCCGTCCGCTCGGGCTCGAGCAGTCCGATCGAGTCGTAGTACCGCAAGGTCTGCACCGAAACTTGGTTGAGTTCGGCCATTTCGCCGATGGACAGCTGCTCCATATATCCGCCCCGCCGCTCCGCCTTGGACGACAGTAGCAACGAATTCCGTCCGGCGCAACGGGAAATTTCGTCCTTTTCGTCGTGGCGGACCAAGGGTGCGCGGTGGCGACGCGATAGTCTATATCGACACTTTGGCACCATGGTGTTCTTCAAAAATGACGCACGGGCGAAATTTCATTTCGCCCATCAATACGGACTATACATGCGTAGGGCTCGCAATTTCACATCGCGCAACATTTCTCGCTTTTTGCTTTTTTTATGGATTGACTCCGTGTTTTCGCACCTATAGACAGAAACGCACTACAAAAGGACTACGGTAAGGAGGCACCATGAAACCGTATGCGTTTGTTTCGGCCGTCGCGTTGGCGGCGCTGCTCTCGTCCTGCGGAGGCGGGTCGGCGGGCAAGGAGATCAAGATCGGCGGCATCGGCCCCGTCACGGGAGAGGCGGCCACCTACGGCGTCTCCACCAAGCAGGGCATCGAGCTCGCGTTCGAGGAATGGAACGCCAAGGGCGGCGTCCTCGGCAAGCAGGTCAAGCTCGTCTTCGCCGACGACAAGGGCGATCCCGCCGAAGGCGCGACCGTCTACACGAAGCTCATCCAGCAGGACAAGGTCGTCGCCATCATCGGCACCGTCATGTCCAAGGTCACCCTCGCCGGCGCGCCCATAGCGCAGGCGGCCAAGATCCCGATGATCACGCCGACCTCGACCAACGAGAAGGTCACCCAGATCGGCGACTACATCTACCGCGCCTGCTACATCGACTCCTTCCAGGGCAACGTCGGCGCCAAGTTCGCCTTCGAGGACCTCAAGGCCAAGACCGCGGGCATCATCTTCGACGTGGGCAACGACTACTCGAAGGGCCTCGCCGAGAACTTCAAGAAGACCTTCGAGTCCTTCGGCGGCAAGGTCGCGGCCAACGAGGGCCACCCCTCCGGCGCCACCGACTTCAAGGCCCAGCTCACCAAGATCGTCCAGGCCAAGCCCGACGTCCTCTACGTCTCCGATTACTACAGCGACGTGGCGCTCATCGCCAAGCAGGTCCGCGAGCTCGGCTACAAGGGGCCGATGGTCGGCGGCGACGGCTGGGACTCCCCCGAGCTCGTCAAGATCGGCGGCGCGGCGGTGGAGAACGGCTTCTTCACGAACCACTACTCCGCGGCCGACTCCCGTCCCGTGGTCCAGGACTTCGTCAAGAAGTTCACGGCCAAGCACGGGGCCGCGCCGGACGCCCTCGCGACCCTCGCCTACGACGCGACCTACATCATGCTCGACGCGATCAAGCGCGCCGGCAAGACGGACGGAGCGGCGATCCGCGACGCCCTCGCGGCGACCGACCTCGGGGTCGTCTCCGGCCAGGTCAAGTTCGACGCGAACCGGAACCCCGTGAAGAGCGCGGTCATCATCGAGATCAAGGGCGGCGCCCAGGTCTACAAGACGACCGTCAACCCCTAAGGGGAACCGACTCGTACCGCGGGAAGGGCCCCTTCGGGGGCCCTTTTCCCGGTGTAAGGAAGCTCGCAATGGGATCCATCTTCAACGTCCAGCAGATCATCAACGGCCTCCAGGTCGGCTCGATCTACGCCCTCATCGCCCTCGGCTACACGATGGTCTACGGCATCGTCAGGCTCATCAACTTCGCCCACGGCGACTTCTTCATGCTCGGCGCCTACGCGGCCTACGGCGCCTTCTTCCTCTTCAACGCATCGCTCGCGGGCAAGGGCGGCGCGACGGCCTTCATCGCCCTCGTCGCCTCCATGGCGGCGGGCGCCGGCGTCGCGCTCCTCGCGAACCGCCTGGCCTACCGGCCCCTGCGCTACAAGCCCAAGCTCTCCTCGCTCATCACCGCCATCGGCGTGTCGATGTTCCTCGAGTACTTCCTCTCGGCCCTGCCGGCGATCGGCCCCTCGTACCGCTCCTTTCCGGAGATCCTGCCCAAGACCCAGATCGCGATCGGCTCCGCGACCATCTCCAACTACGTCGTCATCGACATCGCGACGGCGGCCGTCCTCATGATCGGCCTCACCGCCCTCGTGAAGTGGTCGCCCCTCGGCAAGGCGATGCGCGCCGTGGCGCAGGACAAGGACGCCGCGCGGCTGATGGGCATCGACGTGGAGCGCGTCATCGCCTGGACCTTCGCCATCGGCGGCGCCTTCGCCGGCGCGGCGGGCCTCCTCTCCGGCATGACCTATCCGCGCATCTTCCCCTACATGGGCGTCCAGCCGGGCCTCAAGGCCTTCATCGCCGCCGTCCTCGGCGGCATCGGCAACATCCCGGGCGCCGTCCTCGGCGCCTACATCATGGGCCTCGCGGAGACCTTCGCCTCCGCCTACAACTCCCTCCTCGGCGAGGGCATCGCCTTCGCCATCCTCATCGCGGTGCTGCTCGTCAGGCCGCGCGGCATCCTCGGCGAGAAGACCGCCGACAAGATCTAGGAGCGCGGCATGGGCAACTTCCGAATCCCCAAGCTCGCGTTGAGCGCCCTCGCGTTGTTCGTCGTCGTCGGCGGACTGTCGCTCGCGGGCGTCCTCAACGGCTACATCGTCCACATCGTCAACCTCTCGCTGATCTACGTGATCCTGGCGGTGAGCCTCAACCTCATCAACGGCATCACCGGCCAGTTCTCGCTCGGCCACATGGGCTTCGCGGCGGTGGGCGCCTACGCCTCCGGCGCGGTGACCACCCTCGTCTTCAGGCTCCAGCCGGGCACGGCCTCGGGCTACGCGGTCTTCGTCGGCGCCATCGTCCTCGGCGGGCTCGCCGCCGCCGCGGTGGGCTTCCTCATCGGCTTTCCCTCGCTGCGGCTCAAGGGCGACTACCTCGCCATCGTCACCCTCGGCTTCGGCGAGATCATCCGGACGATCCTCAACAACATCCCCGCCGTGGGCGGCCCCCGCGGCCTCCTCGGCATCCCGAAGTTCTCGGGCTTCGGCGTCATCCTCCTCGCGGCCCTCGCGGCCCTGGTCGTGATCCGGAACCTCATCGAGTCCTCGCCGGGTCGCGCGATGCTCGCCATCAGGGAGAACGAACTGGCGGCCGAGCTCGTCGGCGTCGACACCACCAAGTACAAGGTCCTGGCCTTCATGGTCGGCGCCTTCTTCGCCGGCGTCGCCGGCGGCCTCCTCGCGCACCTCCTCCAGATGGCCCACCCGACCCAGTTCGGCTTCATGGGCTCGGTCCTCGTCCTCATCATGGTCTACTCGGGCGGCGTCGGCTCCCTCACGGGCTCGGTGGTCGCGGCCTTCGCGCTCACCTTCCTCTCGGAGGTCCTGCGCATCGTCATCGACGCGGCGGCCGGCGCGACCGGCCTTCCGATCGGCGGCGAGTGGCGCATGGTCGTCTACGCCCTCCTCCTCATCCTCATCATGCTCTACCGCACGGAGGGACTCATGGGCACGCGCGAGTCGAAGCTCGTCCTTCTCGGGGAGGACAAGCCGTGAGCGCCATACTCAAGGTGGAGGGCATGACCCACCGCTTCGGCGGCCTCCGCGCCGTCTCGGACTTCAACCTCGAGGTGCCGGAAGGCGCGATATACGGACTCATCGGCCCCAACGGCTCGGGCAAGACGACGACCTTCAACCTCATCACCGGCATCTATACGCCGACCGAGGGGCGGATCCTCTTCGAGGGCCGCGACATCACGGGCGCCAAGCCCTACCGGATCGTGCAGGCGGGCGCGGCGCGGACCTTCCAGAACCTCCGCATCTTCGGCTCCATGAGCGTCCTCGACAACATCCGCGTGGCCAGGCACTACACGACCAAATCCGGCTTCTTCCGCTCGGTCCTCCGGACACCGTCCTTCAAGCGGGAGGAGGCCGCGGTCCGCGAGGAGTCGATGGCCCTCCTCGCGCTGATGCGCCTCGAGGGCAGGGCGAAGGAGGAGGCGAAGAACCTCCCCTACGGCGAGCTCCGGCGGCTCGAGATCGCGCGGGCGCTGGCGACGAGGCCGCGCCTCCTCCTCCTCGACGAGCCGGCGGCCGGCATGAACCCGAAGGAGGTCGCCGACCTGATGGCGCTCATCGCGCGGGTGCGCGACGAGTTCAAGGTGACGGTCTTCCTGATCGAGCACCACATGAAGGTCGTGAAGGGCATCTGCGAGCGGGTGAAGGTGATCGATTTCGGCGAGACCATCGCCGAGGGCGAACCGGACGAGGTTTGCCGCGATCCGAAGGTCCTCGAGGCCTATCTCGGGAAAAGGGGCGCGTGATGCTGGTCGTCAAGAATCTCAAGGTGCGCTACGGCCACATCGAGGCCTTGAAGGACGTCTCCTTCGAGGTGCCCGCGGGCAAGATCGTCACCCTCATCGGCGCGAACGGCGCCGGCAAGACGACGACCCTCCGCGCCCTCTCGGGCCTCGAAAAGGCGGCGGGCGGCAGCGTGACCTTCAAGGGCCGCGACATCACGGGCATGGAGGCGCACAGGCTCGTGCCCCTCGGCATGGCCCACGTGCCCGAGGGGCGCAAGATCTTCCCGACCCTCACCGTCCGGGAGAACCTCGAGCTCGGCGGCTGGACCGTCGCCGACAAGCGCGAGGCGCGGCGGCGCATGGAGGAGGTCTACGAGATCTTCCCGCGCGTCAAGGAACGCGCCTCCCAGCTCGGCGGCACCCTCTCCGGCGGCGAACAGCAGATGCTCGCCGTCGGCCGGGCCATCGTGACGGGCGGCGACCTCCTCCTCCTCGACGAGCCTTCCATGGGCCTCGCGCCCGTCCTCGTGGACGAGATCTTCGAGCGGATCGTCGCCATCAACAAGAGCGGCAGGACCATCCTCCTCGTCGAGCAGAACGCGGCGGAGGCCCTGGAGATCGCCGACTACGCCTATGTCCTCGAAACGGGGTACTCGACCTTGTCCGGGCCGGCCAAGGAAATGGCGGCCGACGACCGCGTCCGCGAGGCCTACCTCGGCGTCTAGGCTAGCCGCGCCGCGCCGGCCGTGATCGGCGCCGGATTGGTGGCGCCGGCTTGGTGGCGCCGGGCTGGTGGCACCGGCTGTGAACGGCGCCGGACTGGTGGCGCCAGCCAGGCGGTACGGGGCGGCAGCCGCGGTTCCTTGGGGAGCCGCGGCTTTTTTGTGGATCGCGTATCGGGACTTTTTCCCGGCTCCCGAACAGCCCTCCCAACCACAAGGAAGTTTACCTAACTTTTCCCGTTTTTGCCCTTTCGCTTCTTTCCGGGCGGGCCTATGCTTATAATGGAGGCTTCCCGTGGCGTCAGCAGGGCTTCGCCGGGCGACACTCATCCTTGCGCTCCTATCAGCCGCGGCAGGCGCGCTGCTTGCCGCACCCGCGGCCGAGGAAGGCCTGCGTGCGGAGCTGGGTTTCGGCGGCTACGTCGTCCCGGAGCGCTGGGTTCCCTTGCGGATCCAGGCCGGGGCCGAGGCGCCGGGCGGGAGGATCGAAGTCCTCCGTCTCACCGCCGACGGATCGGGAGCTTTTCCCGAGTACTACCCCTACCTGCCCGGTGTTCCCCTCGAATGTCCGGTGATGGTCGACGCCGCGGCCGCGGGGCTCAGGATCCGCCTCCTCGCCGGCGAGCTGATCCTCGCCGAAGCGAAACTCGACACGCCCACGCGGAGCTTCCCGGGCAACCTCGTCCTCCTTGTCGGCCTGGCCGCCGGAGCCCGGGGCGGCGTGGCCTCCGCCCTCGAAGCCCTTGAGCCGATCCTCGCCATCGACCTGCCCCTCGAGCGGCTTCCGGCCGAAGCGCTCGACTACGACGCCGTCGCCGCACTGGCCCTGCGTGATCCAGGCCGCGTCCTTTCGCCCGCGCAGGAACGGGCCCTCGACCTCTGGCTCCGAGGCGGCGGCCGCCTCCTTCTCTTCGAGGCGCGTCCGGCGGCGGAAAGCCTCCTCGCCTCCCTCAATCCCCCCGCCACCGAAGCGCGGGACGCCAAAGCGCGGGACGGCGCGGCAGGAGGCCGCGGGACGGCCGGGGCAGCGCCGCGCGAAGTCCAGCTCGGACGCGGCTCGATCCTCGTCAGCGCCGACCGGGCGCCGGGCGCCGACGGCGCCGCTTGGCGGGACCTGCTCCGACTCCCGCCCTACGAATTCAGCGCGAGGCTCGGCGCCGGCCGCGTCTTCGGCGCGATCGACGAACCCCGCGCCTTCCCCCTCGAGCCCTTTGCCGTCGACTCGCGGCTGGCCGCGGGCGTCGGCGCCTGGGCCCTCCTCGTCCTGGCGCTCGGCCTCTCGCGGCGCCGCTCGGTCCTGCCCCTCCTCGTCCTTTCCCTCGCGGCCGGCGCGGCCGCCTGGCTGGGCGGCGCGGCCCTGCGGCCCGACCTGCCGTCGCCCCTCGCCGCCGATCTCCGCCTCTTCGTGCCGCCGGGCGGCCACGCCGCCTTTGCCCAGTTCGGCCTCCGCCCCCGCGCGCTCGCGAGCTTCCCGAGCCTCGAGGCCGCCCTGCCGGCCTTCACGGCCGAGTTTCGCCTCGGCGAGACCGAATCGGGCCGCCTCGGCGCCGACGGCGGCGGCTCCTGGCAGCACCATTCCCGAAGGCCGCTCGCCGTCCTCCGCCCCTCGCTCCGCCTGGCCAAGGCCGGCGGCGGCCTCGCCCTGGAAGCCAGCCTGCCCGGTTCGGTCCTGAAGGGAAGCCGACTGCCCGCCATCATCGAGGCCCTCGCCGAGTTCGAGGCCGCGGCAGGGGCGGCAATCAGCCCGGCCGGATCGGCGACGCCCGCGGGATCCGCCGAGGTTTCCGCCACTGGTTCCGCCGCGGGTTCCGCCGCGGAGCTCGCCGCGGCCTTGACC
>DAINBW010000008.1:0-3658 GCA_036732745.1 Spirochaetales bacterium
TCCCTCTACGTCACCTACGCCACGTCGATCGCCGTGGCCAAGGACGACTATCCCGGCTTCACGGCCGCCCTCAAGAAGGCCCTGGCCGTCGATCCTGACGCCCACCCCGAATCCCGCCTGCCCATCGTGCTGGCCCGGCGCCGGGCCGCGGCCCTCCTCACCCAGGCCAACCGCTACTTCCTGCTACCCGAAGGAGATCAGCAGCCATGAACCGACATCCCTCCCGCCTCGCCGCGCTCGCCGCGGCCCTCGTCCTCGCGGCGGCGCCGCTCTTCGCCCAGCTCGAGCTCAAGGTCGCGGCCTACGTGCCCGCCAACAGCCCCTGGGACCTCGGCCTTAAGCGCCTCGCGGCCGACTTCGACCGGATCTCCGGCGGCAAGGTCCGCCTGGTCTTCCCCCAGAGCCTCAAGGCCGCCGACGAATCCGACATCATCCGGAAGATGCGCATCGGCGTGGACGGCGCCCTCCTCACGACGATGGGCATCGCCGAGCTCTACCCCGACTCCCTGGCCCTGGCCCTGCCCTCCCTGTTCCGGAACGACGCCGAGTTCGACGCCGCCCTGGCCAAGGCGGAGCCCCTCATCCGCGCCAAGCTCTCCGACCGCTACGTCATGGTGACGATCGCCCGCGGCGGCTGGGTCCGCTTCTTCTCCAAGGCGCCCATGACCTATCCCGAGGACCTCGGACGCATGCGCATGTCGGTGAGCCCCAACGACGAGAAATTCCAGCGCCTCTTCCAGAGCATCGGCACGCGCACCGTCAAGGGCACGATGCCCGAACTCACCCTCCAGCTGAGCTCCAACGCCGTGGACGCCTTCTACCTGAGCCCCGTCCTCGTCGCGAGCCTCTGGTCCCAGTACCGCGGCAAGGTCCTCTACATGAGCCCCTTCCGCGTCGCTCCCTTCATCGGCGCGGTCGTCTTCACGAAGCAGGCCTGGGACAAGGTGCCCGCGGAGTTCCGGCCCCGCCTCGAGGAAGCCACCCGCGAGGCCGCCCGGCGCATGGCCGCCGACTCCGCCAAGTTGGAGGACGAGGCGATAGCCGGCCTCCTCAAGGACGGCCTCTCCCTTTCGCCCGCTCCGGCGGACGCCGAAGCCCGCTGGAGCGCCGTATACACCGAGCGCCGGAACGGCCTCGTCGCGTCGATGTTCAGCGAGGAGTTCCTCAAGACCATCGACGACGCCATCGCGCCCCTGCGGCAGAAGCGCTAGCCGCCGATGAGCGCCCTGAACCGCGGGGAACGCTTGCCCCGCCTCGACGCCTTCGGCCGCGGCCTCCTCGACGGCGCCGCCCTGGCTTCCCTCGCCGTCATCGCCCTCCTTCCCCTCGTGGACCTGGTCATGGCCCGCCTCTTCTGGAGCGGCGTCCCCTCCGCTGGTCCCCTCCTCGAACACGCCCTGCTGGCCCTGACCTTCCTCTCCGCCGCCGTCGCCACGCGGGAGGAGCGCCACCTCTCCCTCGGTCCCGGCTCCGAGGGCGCGGAAGGCCACGACTCCGGCCTGTTGGCCGCCGCGGAGGCGGCCTCCCGGCGCCCCCTCCTCCGGAGGCTCCTTGAATCGCTCCGGAAGGGCTTGGCCCGCGGCGTCGAGGCCGGCTCGACCGCGATCTTCTTCTGGGCTTCGCTCTCTCTCCTCATGACGGGCTTCGACGCGGGGCAACGCACCTGGTTCATCCCGACGCGCCTCCTCGTCGCCGCGATGCCGGCGGGCTTCCTGGCGATGGCCATCCTGGCCCTGCAGCGGAAGGGACTCGCGAGCCGCCTCGGCGCCCTCGCCGGCCTCGCGGCGGGCAGTTTCCTGGCCGCGCCCGCGATCGCCAACCTCGTCGCCTCCACGCCAGCCCTAGCCGGTTCCGCCGGCCTCGCCGCCGGGCTCCAAGTCCTCGGCGCCGCGGCTTCCGCCGTCCTCCACGCCGCCGTGCTGCCCCTCTGCCTGGTCGTCGTCCTCGGGGCGGTCGCCGGCGCGCCGATCTTCAGCGTCCTCGGCGGCCTCGCGATGCTCCTCCTCGGCGCGGGCGGCTCCTACCTGGAACTCGGTCCCAGCGAGGCCTACGCCCTCCTCCGCGGCGCGACCCTGCCGGCCTTGCCCCTCTTCGCGCTGGCGGGCTATCTCCTGGCCGAATCCGGCGCCGGGAAGCGCCTCGTCGCGGTTTTCCGCGAGCTCTTTGGCTGGTTGCCCGGCGGCGAGGCCGTCGCGGCGGTCCTGGCCTGCGCCTTTCTCACCACCTTCACCGGCGCCAACGGCGTCACGATCCTCGCCCTCGGCGGCCTTCTCGCCTCGATCCTTTCGGAGGCGGGGCCCTACAAGCCCGGCTTCGCGCGCGGCCTCGTGACCGCGAGCGGCGCCGTCGGCCTCCTTCTGCCGCCCAGCGCCGCCGTCATCGTCTACGGCGTCAACGCCCAGTTCATCTACGGCCAGGGCGCCAACCTCGACGTGACCTCCCTTTTCAAGGCGGCCCTCATCCCGGGCCTCATCCTGGTTCTCGCGATGTGCGGCGCCGGCGTCTGGGCAGCCAAGCGGAGCGGGGTCCCCAAGCGCAAGTTCGACCGCAAGGCCGCCGGCGCGGCCCTCAAGCCCGCCTTCCTGGAGCTCCTGACCCCGGCGATCGCGGGCGGCCTCTACTTCACCGGCCTGGCCGGCCTTACGGAGATCGGCGCGATCACCGTCCTCTACCTCGCCGTCGTGGAAGGCCTCGTCAAGCGCGAACTCGGCCCGAAACGCCTTGTGGCGGCGGCGCGAAAGAGCCTGGCCGTCATCGGCGGCACCCTCGTCATCCTGGCGGCCGCGCGGGCGCTTTCCTTCTACCTCATCGACGCGGGCGCCCCGGAAGCCTTTACCGCCTGGGCCTCGGCCAAGGCCGTCTCGCCCCTCGTCTTCCTCATCTTCCTCAACCTGAGCCTCCTCGTCGTGGGCTGCCTCATGGACATCTACTCGGCCATCCTCATCGCCGCGCCCCTCGTGATCCCCCTGGGCGCCCTCTACGGCCTCCACCCGGCCCACCTCGGCGTCATCTTCATCATGAATCTCTGCATCGGCTTCCTGACACCGCCGGTCGGCATGAACCTCTTCCTGGCGAGCTATGCCTTCCGCATGCCGCTCAAGAAGATCTTCAAGGAGACGATGCCCTTTTTCGTGATCCAGCTCCTCGTCCTCGTCCTCGTCACCTATCTGCCCTTCCTTTCCACGATGCTCCTCGGGCCGACGCCCTAGGAGCCGACGGAAGACGCGCCCGCGGGCGCGGCCATTGACCCGGCCGCGCCCCTGTGCGCATACTTCCGCACCATGGAAAGCATCGAGATCTACACGGACGGCGGCTGTTCGGGCAATCCCGGCCCCGGCGGCTGGGCCTTCGTCCTCCGCCGCGGCGAGGCCGAGACCCTCGGCTCGGGCGGCGAGGGCAACACGACCAACAACAGGATGGAGCTCAGGGCCGTCATCGCCGGCCTCGAGGAGGCGGAGCGGCAGGCTCCCGGCGCGGCGGTCCACCTCATCACGGACTCGCAGTACGTGAAGAACGGCATTACGTCCTGGATCGTCAACTGGAAGCGGAACGGCTGGCTCACCTCCGACAAGAAGCCCGTCAAGAACCGCGAGCTCTGGGAAGAGCTCGACAAGGTCGTGGCCCGCGTGAAGCCCCGCTTCTCCTGGGTGAAGGGCCA
>DAINBW010000008.1:3758-16205 GCA_036732745.1 Spirochaetales bacterium
AGCTCGACAAGGTCGTGGCCCGCGTGAAGCCCCGCTTCTCCTGGGTGAAGGGCCACGCCGGGCACGAGGGCAACGAGCGCTGCGACCAGATGGTGCAGGTGGAGATCGGCAAGTTCCGCTAGGCCGAAGCGGCTTCTCGTCGCGCGAAAAGGCCGCCCCCGCTCCGGAACCGGAGACGGGGGCGGCCTCTTTTTTGGGGAAGGCAGCGGCCTCGCGCCGCCGCGGCGCGAGCCACCACGGACTCGTGCCGCCGCGGCCCCGCGCGGGAAAGCTAGAAGTGGAGGAGGAACTCGACGCTGAAGAAGAAGGAGTCCGTCTCGCCGTAGACGGCGTAGAGGGCGTCGGAGCCGGGGAACTTGGCGCCGAGGTTCACGCCGATGTAGGCGAAGTCGAGGACGTCGAGGGCGAAGCCGCCGCCGGCGGACAGGATGGTGCCGGAGGCGTCGGCCTTGGTCGCGGCCTCGGGGAAGCCCGCGTAGTAGCCCGCGTCGCAGAAGCCGTAGACGATGGGCACGAGCCAAGGCGTGTTGAAGAGCGCGGGACCCACGAGGCGGAGCTCGCCGTTGGCGACGGTCTTGAGGGCCGCGTCGTAGCTCTGGGAGGGATAGCCGCGCACGCAGCCGCCAAGGCTGCTCCGCAAGACGCGGCCGCCGAAGCTCTGGCGGACGTAGACGGGAATCGCCTTGCCGCCGGCATAGTCGAAGCTCGCGAAACCCGCGAGGTAGGCGCTGAAGAGATTGAGCTCGGGATTGCCCGCCTGGCCGAAGGAGAAAAGCGGATAGAAGCCCGCGGCCTTGAGGTTGAGGCGGTGGAAATCCGTCGGCCCGAAGCCCGAGTTGAGGGCGCCGGGACCCCATTCTCCGGAGGCTTCCGCCTTGACGCCGCTTTTCACGCGGCGGGAGTCGGATTCGGTGGAATCGTAGGCGGCGCCGAGGATGAAGGAGGCGCCGAAGAGACCTTGCATGTCGGCGAACTTGGCCGTGGAGAGGCTCGTGACGTAGCTGTCGTAGCGGCCGCGGTAGAGGAGGAAGGCCTCCACGAGGTTGTCCTTGCCCTTGGAGGCGAGGCCCTGGACCAACCCGAGGTCCCACTGGAAGTTGGGCGATTGGTAGCGCTGCTCGCCGCCGACCTCGCCGATCTTGCCCGTCGGGGCGGCGAGGGGATCGCCAGTGGTCGCGTCGAGGAGGACGCGCTTGTCCTCGTAGCCGCCGGCCACGCGGAGCGAAGCCTGGAGGGGCCCCGGACCGAGGTCCGCGAGACCGTAGCGGAACTCGACGTCGGCGCCCGTCGGGATGGGCAGGGGCGAAAGCAGGGCGAAGTTGAAGCGGGGACCGATAAAGTCGAAGGAAAGCCCTTCGGCGGCGGCGAAGCCGGCGAGGGCGACAAGGGCGAAGGCGAAAACCGCGAGACGTCTCATGCGTATCCTCCTAAACGGAAGCAGTATACGGGGCGCTTGGCGGCGGGGCAAGCGCAATCAGCCGCGGGCCGGCCGGGCCGCCCGATCTCCGCGCCCATCCTTCGCCCGGCCCCTCGCCCTTGTCAGCCCTTTCGCGGTAGAATCGCCGCACACGACGCCGCCGGGGCGCGGGGCGCCAGCCGCCGCCGCCCGAGGAGGCGGCGGAAGGAAAACATGAGAATCGCCCTCGACACGCATACCCATTCGGTGGCCTCGGGCCACGCCTACTCCACGGTCGACGACATGGCCTCGGGCGCGCGCCGCGCCGGACTCGCGGGCTTTGTCCTGACGGACCACGGCCCCGCGATGCCGGGCACGACCCACCACTACCACTTCGGCAACCTGCGCGTCCTGCCGCGCCGGATCAAGGGCGTCCGTTTCTTCGCCGGCGTCGAGGCGAACATCCTCGACACCGAGGGGCGCCTGGACCTGGACGCCCGGCATTTGGGCCGCCTCGACTTCGTCCTCGCGGGCCTCCACGAGATCTGTCTCCAGCCGATGGACCGGGAGCGAAACACCCTGGCCCTCGTGCGCGCCCTGGAAAACCCCTTCGTGGACGCCGTCTCCCATCCGGGCAACCCGGCCTTTCCCGTCGACGCGCGCGCCGTCGTCCTGGCCGCCTGGGCGAACGGCAAGGCCATCGAGCTCAACGAAGGCTCCTTCCGCGTCAGGCAGGGCAGCAAGCCGAATTGCCTCGCGATCGCGCGTCTCTGCGCGGAGACCGGCACCCAAATCGTCTGCGGCACCGATTCCCACTACAAGGACCATGTGGGCCGTTTTCCGAACGTGAAGGCGTTGCTCAAGGAGGCCCGCGTGCCCAGGGAGCTCGTCGTCAACCGGAGCCTAGCCTCCTTCGAGGCCTTCCTGGCCCGCCGCGCCGCGGAGAGGCTGCGGTAAGCGGCCGACCGGCGGAATCACCGGGATCGGCGTCACGAGGCGCTCCCGTTCTTGTCGCCGCGCTCTCAGCGGTCGATCAAGGGGAGCCACCCGGATCGAGGCTGAAGCGGGCGCGGGTGCCGCCCAAGGGCGGCGAGGGGCTTTCGAGGGAGAAGACGGCGCCGAGCTGGGCCGCGAGGGCGCGCACGAGGAGGAGGCCGGTCCGCTCCTCCGAGTCAGCGGCGAGGCCTTCGCCGTTGTCGGCCACCTCGAGGACCACGCGACCGCCCTCGCGCGCCAGGCTCACCGAGATCTCGGGCGCCCGTCCGGCGCTCGGCCCCGCGGGCCGGCCGTGCGCGTAGGCGTTGGCGACGAGTTCCTGCGCGACAATCCCGAGCGGCACCGCCGCCTCGAGGCCGATGGCGCAGGGCTCGAGCGATTCGCGCCGGGCCACCGTAGGGCGCCCCGGCGCCACCGAACTTTGGTAGTAAGAGAGCAGGCTCCGCAGGTACTCGTCGAAGGGGATGCGGGCATACTCGCCCGAGTCGACAAGCTGCTGGTAAGCCATGGCCATCGAGGCCACCCGCCCCTCCATCCGCTCGAGCGCCTCGCGGGCCGCCGCGGAATCGGTCCTCTCCATCTGCAGCGAGACCATGCTCGCCAGGACGGACAGGTTGTTCTTGACGCGGTGGTGGACCTCGCGCAGCAGGGCATTCTTTTCCTCCACTTCGCGCTCCAGCGCGCCTTGCCGGGAAAGGATTTGCCCCTCCATCTCGACCATCGTCCGGGCCAGGACGTCGATCTCCCGGATGCCGCTGCGGAGCGGCTCGCGGGACTTGGCGCCGGTCGTGGCCGTAGACTCCGAGAAGAGGGTCAGGTCGCGGAGCGAGCGGTTGATCCGAAGGATGATGCCGAGGGAGAGGGAAACAGAGATCGCGCCTATCGCCAGGACCATGAGGATGAAGAGATATTGCGCCGTCTGGGCGGGCAGGAAATACTCGTCCTCGTACAGTCCCGCGCAGAGTACCATCCCCTGGTCCGCGAGATACCGGAGGAGGACGATCTTCTTCCGCTCCCGCGAATCCCCGGGATTTTTCCACGCGTAATCGTAGCGGACGGTTTCCGACTCCCGGGCCGTGCCCAGGAACCCCCTGAGCCGCGCGATCTCGGCGCCGACCCGTTCCCCCGCGGCGTTGGCGAGGGCCCCGACATCGACGGCCTCGATCTCCGGATGAAAAAGCTCGTAGGCGGCTTGGTCCGGTACCGGCGCCGCGGTGATCGCCCATACGTAGCCGGCCTGGCCGACCCGGATCACCGAACGCGAGATGTCCCGCTCAGCCCGGAGGTAAACCGGGGCGTTGGCGAGGCGCCGCCGTTCTTCTTCGGAGGCCGCGTCCCACAAGGCGCCAGCGCGCGCCACCCAGGGCGGATCGAGGAGGGACCAGGTGCCGTCGGCGTTCCGCGCGCCGACCACCCGCCCCTCCGGGTCCAGGATGGAATCCCCCACGCAGTCGAGTCCCGCCGTGCCTCCAAAAGCCCGCAGGGCGGCGCGCGCCTTGGCCTCGGATGAGGCGCCCACGCGCAGGGAGCGGATGGGTCCGTTGAGGAGACGCTTGGCCCGGGCCAAGGCCTCCCGGTTCTCGATGATCGGCGCCGTGAAGGGCTCGGTGTCAAGGAGGGCGGCGAACCCGTCCAGGGCGCTCCGGATCTGGGCCAGGCCGAGGGAGCGCGTCGCGTTGCCCTGGTAGACGAAGCGCCACAGCGTCATGGTCGCCACGAGGGGCAGGAGGGTAGCCATCGCGAGCGCCGCGGCGAAAAACGAGAAGATGCCCGGGCTCCGGCGCGCGCGTTCCATGGCATCCAGTATCCACGATCATTAAGAGAGCCGCAACCCAAAAGACGTCCGCGCGCCTGTCCGCGGCCCAAAAACGGCGGCCTCCCCGCCATCGAGGCGGGGAGGCCGGAAGGATCTTCCCGCCGCCTAGCGGTTCGCGGCGGCGACGGTTTGGTAGGCCGGATGATCCACGTAGATCTCGTGCTTGAGCGGGTGCTTCTTGTGCTTGAGGACCTTGGCGAAGTGGTAGACGAAGACCGCGACGTTGGAGGCGAGGGCCAGGCCGCTCACGAGCCAGAGGGCCGCGGGATCGTGCGAGGACTTGACCGCGAACCTGGACGTGTCGGCGAAGAAGGGCATCGTCAGGGAGAACATCGCCCAGAGGGCGAGGGTCTGCGCGCGGTGCTGGAGCCAGGCGCCCTTCTTGAAGAAGAAGGCGGGGATCGTGCAGGAAAGGAGGAGGAGGAGGCCCGAGTAGAAGGAGCGGTCGGGGATGCAGTTGTAGACGAAGGCGAAGTTCCAGAGGTCGTAGGCGATGATCCAGAACCAGAGCATGTCCGGCCAGATCATGTCCTTGGACTTGTCCTTGCTCACGAAGATCCCGCTCCAACCCGCGATGGTGACGATGTTGAGGATGCCGGCGATGCCGTTCATGATGTTCCAGGGCCCGCCGACGATGAAGACGCCGTCGACGAGGCCGTTGTAGGCGACGCACTCGAAATCGCGGATGACCGCCTCGAGGATGTTGACCGCGAGGATGAGGGGCGGGAAGGCCAGCATGAGCCGGTTCTTGTCGAGGCCCTTCACGTGGCGAAGGGCCAGGAAGCCGAGGACGCCGGCGAGGGCGGAGTAACACTTGACCCAAGGGAACCAGTAACCGACCGGCGTGCCCGGACCGGCGCTCGTGGGCCAGACGGCGAAGGTCATCACGATGGGCAGGACCAGGTAGACGGCGAGGGAGGCCCACTTGCTGCGGCGCGTCAGGCCGTTCACGCCCATGAGACAGGCCAAGACGAAGAGCCCCATGAGGGCGGTATACCAGGGAATCGATTCGAACAGGAACATGGTTGACCTCTGCGGTCCGCCCGCGCGTCGCGGACGGCTATCGTTTTTGACGACCGAGCGCCGTCGGGTCACTGTAGTCCCTATCTAAAAAGGTGTCAAAGAAAAAGCGCAAAAAAGCACTAATTATGGCTATTAATGGACAGACTGGACACATTGCGTCATCCAGTCGCCGGCGGAGCTAGAGTTCCTTGATGAACTCCACGGCCAAGGGCGTGAAGCCCCGCCGCTCGAAAAAGGCATGGGCCGCCTCGTTGTCCGCGCCGCTCTCCAGGACGATCCGCCGGATACCCCGCTTGCGCAGGGCTTCCTCGAGCCAACCCAGGATCAGCTCGCCCAAGCCCCTGCCCCGCCACTCCTTTCGGACGATGAGGTCGCCGAGCTCGGCGCATTTGTTTCCCTCATTGACGGAGACGACGAACAGGGCGACGATCCCCTCGCCGCGGCGTCCGCGAACCGCGACGTAGTTCGTGTCGCCCGCCGCGCCGCGAATTTCCCGCTCAATCTCCTTGGCGAGATCGGCGCGCCACTCGAGCCGCTCGTCCAGCCGGTCCGCGCGGAGATCGCCCATCGCGAGGTAGTGGCGACTTACGCTTTCCGCGAAGAGCTTCCCGCATTCGCCGATCTCGTCGTCCGAAAGCGCCGTCGTGAAGTCGTAGTCGCCCCCCGCGGGGGAATCTTCGCCCAGATCGAACACGGCCATTCGGGCCCTCCTTGCTTGTTTTCACGGAACAACGCGGCGGCCAAGGCCGCGGGCCCCGGATCGGCCGGGGCGGGCGGGTTTCGCGGCATGATACGGCATTCTCTTCCAAAAGGATGATCGCCAGCTAGCCGGTCCCGCCCGCCCGCTCCCGCCAAACCTTCCGGGGCCCAACCGCGCGGCCGCTTCCGTCGTTTGGCCCCGGCCGAGGAAAGCCGTATCTTATGGCCATGCAGGGAGGTGAACGCATGAACAAGGGCACGTCGCTGACCCAAGCCCGCCAAGCCGAACTCTTCGACATCCTGCGCTCCCGATTCGAGAAAAACCGGAATCGCCACGCGAAGGTCTCCTGGGAGGAGGTAAAGGCGAGGCTTGAATCCTCTCCGGAGAAAGCCTGGTCGATCAACGAGATGGAAATGACGGGCGGCGAACCCGATGTCGTGGATCTTGTTCCCGGGAGCGAAGTCCTCGCCTTTTGCGACTGTTCGGCGGAGAGCCCGGCGGGCCGGCGGAGCCTGTGCTACGACCGAGAGGCGCTGGAATCCAGGAAGGAGAACAAGCCCGCGGACGGCGCGGTCGACATGGCGGAGCGCATGGGCGTGGAACTTCTGTCGGAGGCGGAGTATCGCCGATTGCAGGAATTCGGAAGCTTCGACGTGAAGACCTCGTCGTGGATCAAGACGCCGGAGGCTATCCGGAAGCTCGGCGGGGCCCTCTTCTCGGATCGGCGATATGATCATGTCTTCACCTACCACAACGGCGCCGAATCGTATTACGCCGCCAGGGGATTCCGGGGCATGGTCCGGCTGTAGGCGGCTTCCTGGCGAGAATCTGGCGGGCGCCGCCTACTCTCGAGCCGGCGCGTCGGGCGAGGGCGCCCGACGGCGCGTTTGGGTTCATCGCTGGAGGGGGCCGCCTAGAAGCCGGTGCGACCCGGCTATGTGCTGGCGGGCGCCACCACAACCCGAGCAGACGCGTCGGGCGAGGGCGCCCGACGGCGCGTTTGGCTCCATCGCTGGAGGGGGCCGCCCGGAAACCGGCGCGATCCGGCAATATGCTGGCGGGCGCCGCCGAATATCGAGCAGACGCGTCGGGCGAGGGCGCCCGACGGCGCGTTTGGGTCCATAGCGGGAGGGGGCCGCCCGGAAGCCGGTGCGACCCGGCTATGTGCTGGGGGGCGCCGCCGAATATCGAGCAGACGCGTCGGGCGAGGGCGCCCGACGGCGCGGTTCGGTACATCGCTGGAGGGGCTCGGCTTCCAGATGGCGGTTCCTGGCGGGCGCCGCCCCAACTCGAGCGGGCGCGTCGGGCGAAGGCGCCCGACGGCGCGTTTGGCTCCATCGCAGTAGGGGCTCGCCCTCCAGCCGGCGGCTTCCTGCCGCCGGCTTCCGGGCCGCGCTTGCGCGCTGGCGGCGGACATCCTGTCCGCCTTCCGCGCCTATTCGGCGCGCGCGCGCAAGCGTTCGAGCCCCTCTGGTCCCGCGATAAAAAAACCGCCTTTCGGCGGTTTTTCGCGGGACCAGAGGGGCTCGAACCCCCGACCTGCTGCTTAGAAGGCAGCTGCTCTATCCTGTTGAGCTATGATCCCAAAGAAGGTCTCTTAGCCCGAAGTCTTGCCCGGAGCGGCGGGGGCTGTCAATGGGTTTCAGGCCTTGAAGCGGCCGATCCTTTCGTCCATGGCCTGGATGTTGGCGCGGGTGTCCGCGGCTATGCGGGAGACTTCCTGGGCGGCGCGGTTGATTTCGTCGGCGCCGGCGCTCATCTCGTCCATGCTGCTCTTGATCGCGTCGGCGGAGTCCGAGACTTTGCGCGATTCGCCGAGGACGGTCTCCGCCTCCGAACGCATGGCGCCGGCCGCGGCGCGGAGTTCGGCGGAGGCCTCGTTCATGCCGCCGAGGGCCTCGAGGATGCGGGCCGAGCCTTGGCGCTGTTCGCGGGAGGCCTCTTCCAGGCTCCGCACGAGTTCGCCGGTGGCGTCGATGCCGTCGGCAAGGAGGCCGAAGGCGGCTTCGGACTCGCTGGAGGCGGCGACCACGTCGACGATGGTCGCGCGGATGCTGCCGAGTTCCTGGCCGATGCCGCGGGACTGCTCCGCGGCGGTTTCCGAGAGGCGGCGGATCTCGTCGGCGACGACGGAAAAGCCCTTGCCCGCGTCTCCGGCGTGGGCCGCCTCGATGGCGGCGTTCATGGCGAGGAGATTGGTCTGGGAGGCGATCCCGGCGATGATCTCGTTGGCCTCGACGAGGAGCGCTGACTGCTCGCCTACGGTCCTGATCCGTTCGTGGACGGCTTCCTGCTTATGGCGCCCCTCCGTGGCGGCGCCCTTGAGCTCGCCGAAGCGGCTGGCCATGGCGCCGACGGAGCGGTCGACGGACTCGAGGCCGGCGATCATCTGACCCATCGAGGAGGAGGACTCCGCGACGCCGGCCGCCTGGCGGGCGACGAGGCCGTCGAGGCGGCCGAGGCCGTCGACGACGCGTTCCATGGATTTTTCGACGCCCTCGGCGCTGACCGACTGGCCGGAAGCCAGGCGGCGCACGCTCTCGGCGTTGGCGAGGATCTGGGCGACGGAGCTCGCCGACTCGTGGGCGCCGGCGGCGATTTCCTCGCCGAGGAGGTCGAGGGAGCCTTGCGATTCCTTGAGGCCGGCGACCATGCCGCGCAGGGTGCCGACGAAGCGGTTGAAGCCCTCCACGAGGCGGCCGACCTCGTCGCGCCGGTCCGGCGGCACGCTCCGCGTGAGGTCGCCCTCGCCCTCGGCTATGTCGCGTATCGCCTCGGCGGCGGCGTCGAGGGGCCGCAGGGCCGCGCCCAGGATGAGCCAGACCGCCGCCAGGGTGAGGAGGGCCGCCGCGAGGGCAATGCCGACGGCGATGGCGGTCAGGCGCTCCACGGGCTTGAGGACGATGCGCAGGGGCACGAGGGTGCCGAGGAACCAGGCATGGCCGGAGTCGCCGAAGCCGACGAGGGCGAGGTCGAGTCGGGAGAGGACGGCGCCCTCCCCTTCCGGGAAATCGACGCCGAAGGGCTTGCCGCCGCGGAGGGCGGCCGCGAGCCCGTCGCGGACGGCGAAGGGCGCGGCTTCGATGAGGTTCTTGCCGAGGCGGTCCGCGCGGCTGTGGGCGAGGAAGGTGCCCGAGGCGGTGCAAAGGAAGGCTTCGCCCTCGCCAAAGGGCTTCAGCGCGCCGACGGCGGCGATGAGGGCCTCCAGGGACAGGTCGAGGGAGGCGACGCCGAGGATCCGCTCCCCGCGGAGGATGGGGATGCCGAGGGTCACGAAGGACTCGCCCCCTTCTTCCGCCGCGCGCTGCCTGGGCTCGGAGACATAGGGCTTGCCCGTCCCGATGACGTTGCGGTAGGCCGCGCCGGGCGCGCCCGACTCGAGGTAGCTCCGGGCCGCATCGTACTCGAGCCTGCCCGAACGGCGCTGCCAGCGGGGTGCGTAGCGGCCGCCGGGCCCCGAGCCGGGCCTGCCGGTTTCCTCAGCGTCGCGGCCGTGGTAGGCCTCCGGTTCGAAGACCGCCTCGGCCGCCAGGAAGGCTTCATCCCCCTCGACGACGCTCTTGAGCAGGGCATCGAAGCCCGGGCGGGGCACGCCGCCGTCGGCGAGGGCCGCCGCGCCGCGGGCGAGGGTCTTGGCGCTGTAGTAAGCCTTGTCGAGGAGGCTGCGGGAGGCGGCCGCTTCTTTTGCGGCGACGGCGCCGGTGGACACGAGGAGGAGCCGGGTCATCTGGGCGCGGGCGACGCTGGCGACCGTTCCGATGACGAGGCCAAAGCCCAGGAAGAGAAGTACCGCGAGCCTGAGGCTCGTGGAAACGCGCAAGCTCTTTCGCTTCATGATTCGGGACGGCCGGATTCGAACCGGCGATCTCTTGGTCCCAAACCAAGTGCCTTAGCCCCTAGGCTACGTCCCGCAAGCTTCTACCCTATGCCGTGCCGCGGGCATCTGTCAATAAGCGTGCGGATGCCCGGACTTCTTCGCATCCTTTACTCGTCGAAGAAAAAACACGCGATATGGAGCCAAAAGCGCCATATGCCGAATACGGTACCCTACGTTGCATTTTTCCGGTTCGTGCGTGGGGAAACAGGGGAAGAGGGCTTGACACGACTGGACTTTTTTTCTTGACACCGTGGTATGGCGGTTCTACGATACCCGAGCCTATTTTTTCGAATTGGACCGGGACAGCCTATTTCTACACCCGAGAAGGAGCGATTATGGCGTATTCGACCGACTGCATCCGGAACGTGGCCATAGCCGGCCACGGAGGCACGGGCAAGACAAGCTTGCTCGAGCACCTCCTGTTTCAGGGAGGTGCGATCGGCAAACCGGAAACGATAGAGTCTGGCAAGACGGTGGGCGATTTCGCGGAAGAAGAAATCGCCCGCAAGATCTCCGTCCACGCCGCCCTCACCCACGTCTATCTCAAGGACATCAAGATCAACTTCATCGACACGCCCGGATCCTCGGATTTCGTCGGCGAAGTCGTCCTGGCGCTCCGCTCCTGCGAGACCGCCCTCCTCCTCGTGGACGGCCGATCCGGCGTCCAGATCGAAACCATCAAGCTCTGGCGCAGCCTCGACCAGCGCCAGAAACCCCGCGCCCTCTTCGTCTCCCGCCTCGACGAGGAACGCGCCTCCTTCGAGAAAGCCCTCGACGACGTCCGCGGAAAGTTCAAGGCCGCGCCCGTCGCCCTGACCATACCGATCGGCGAAGGCGCCGCCCTCAAGGGCGTCATCGACGTCCTCAACCAGAAAGCCTACCTCCGCCCCGCGGCCCACGACCAGAAGGAGGTCGAGAGCCCGGTCCCGGCCGACATGGCCGCAGCCGTCGCCGAGTACCGCGCCAAGCTCTTCGAGGCCGCGGCCGAGGCCGACGACGAGCTCATGGAGAAATACCTGGGCGAGGGCGAACTCACCCAGGACGAAACGGTGAAGGGCCTCATGGAGGCCTTCGCCGCCGGCCGCTGCGTCCCCGCCTTCGCGGGCTCGGGCGCCAAGAACGTCGGCACCGCCGCCCTCCTCGCCTTCATCGCCGCGATCGCCCCCTCGCCCCTCGCCCTCGCTCCCGAGACGGTGAAGGACCGCGACGGCAACGAGGTCGAGGTCAAGGTCGATCCCGCCAAGCCCGCGTCCGCCTTCGTCGTCAAGACGCAGATCGACCAGTTCTCCGGACGCCTCTCCTTCGTGAAGGTCCTCACCGGAGCCCTCGCGCCCGACCTCGAAGTCGTCAACGTGCGCGACAGCCGCAAGGAAAAGCTCGGCAAGCTCTACACGGCCCAGGGCAAGAAGCTCGAAGAGGCCGGCACCCTCGCCGCCGGCGACATCGGCATCATCGCCAAGGCCGCGGACTTCAAGACGAACGACACGATCTCCGCCTGGGAGAAGCCCGTCGCCTACCGGAAGCTCCGCCTGCCCACGCCGGTCCATACCATCGCGATCTCCGCGGTGAACAAGAAGGAAGAGGACAAGCTCACCGAGAACCTCCACAAGGCCGCGGAGGAGGACCTGACCTTCCAGGTCCACTTCAACGGAGAGACCAAGGAGACGGTCATCGCCGGCATGGGCGAGCTCCAGATCAACATGGTCCTCGACAAGATCAAGAACGGACCCAAGATCCAGGCCGAGACCCGCGTGCCCCGCGTCGCCTACCGCGAGACGATCACCCGGAAGGCGAGCGCCGAGTACACGCACAAGAAGCAGACGGGCGGCCACGGCCAGTACGCGCGCGTCGTCTTCGACGTCGAGCCCCTGGACCGCGGCGTCGGCTACCAGTTCGAGAACAAGCTCTTCGGCCAGTCCGTCTCCAAGGGCTTCATCCCCGGCATCGAGAAGGGCATCCACCAGGCCATGGAGATGGGCGTCGTCGCCGGCTACCCCGTCGTGGACGTGAAGACCGCGATCACGGACGGCAAGGAACACCCCGTCGACTCCTCCGAGATGGCCTTCAAGATCGCGTCGCGCGGCGCCTTCCGCGAGGCGACCAAGAACGCCACGCCCGTCCTCCTCGAGCCCGTGATGAACCTCAAAGTCTTCGTGGAGGAGAAAAGCTTGGGCGACGTCATGTCCGACCTCTCCGGGCGGCGCGGCCGCATAGCGGGCCAGAACCCCTTGGGCGGCGGCATCGTGGAGATCGACGCCCAGGTGCCCCAGGCCGAACTGCTCCGCTACGCGATCGACCTGCGCTCCATGACGAGCGGCACGGGCAGCTTCGAAGTCGAGTTCGACCACTACTCGCCCATCACGGGCAAGATCGCCGACGACGTCATCAAGGCCGCCGCGGCCTTCAGGACCCACGAGGAAGAGGAAGAGTAAGACCGGCGGGCTCCCTCGATTGGAGCCCCCGCATCCCGGAGCCATCGCGTATGGCGAGGGCCGCCCCAGGGCGGCCCTCTTTTTTGGCGCTCGGCGCCGACTCCGGCCGACGCGGGTCCCTAGTCCTTGAGGTCGGCGATGAGTGCCAAGAGGCGCGCCACGGCGTCCGTGAGAGCCTCCTCGTCGAGGGGCCTTCGCGGGTCGTTG